>NZ_LSKG01000141.1:0-14054 GCF_001557005.1 Sphingomonas sp. CCH15-F11
CGCCCCGCACCCGCCCGCGCCGCTACCTCTACGCCATCAGCGGCTATTGCGATGGCATCACGCTGGAACAATGGCAGCGCGATCACCCGCACGCCGATATCGCTGCCGTGCGCGCCATCATTACTCAGGTGGCGCGCGGTCTCTATGCGCTGCACCGGCGGCAGATCATCCACCGCGATCTGCGGCCCGCGAATGTGATGATCGATGGCGATGGCACCGCGATCATCATCGATCTGGGATCGGCCCGGATCGACGGGCTGGCCGAACACGCGCCGCAGGCGGGCGAGGATGCCTTTGCCGGAACCCTGCAATTTTCCGCGCCCGAACTGTATCGCGGCCTGCCGGCCAGCGAGCAGAGCGACCTCTATTCGCTCGCCGCGATGACCTATTATCTGCTGACCGGGCACCTGCCCTATGGCCCGCGTGCGGGCGCGGCTGATACCCTGTCGCGCCAGCGCCGCCTGCGGTATGTGCCGGTGGTGACTTATCGGGATGACGTGCCTGACTGGGTTGACGCCGCGCTTGCCCATGCGCTGCACGTGGAACCGCATCTGCGTTATCAGGAGGTCAGCGCCTTTGTGCATGATCTCAGCGTTCCCAACACCGTGCTGACCCACCCCCAGCCTGCCCCGCTGCTGATGCGCAATCCGGTGGTGCTGTGGCAGGTGGTCAGCGCAGGTCTGGCCGCAGCGCTTGTGATCGCGCTGATGCGCTGATCATGCTGCAATGCAAAAAGGAGGTTGTTAAGCCGATGCGACTCGGGTAGTTTCCAAACCGTCAGCGTTCCAACGGAGGAACGCGCCTGACCTTACTCTCTCCCCAAATCAACGTGGCAATGGCGCCGCCGGTCCCTTGGATGACCTGGCGGCTTTTTTGCGTGCGTTGTCGGCACAGGATCACAGCGCATGAACGCGATTTTTCCCTTCCCCGATACGTCCGGCAGCCGCGAAAAGCTGGTGGTGATCGGCAACGGCATGGCCGGGTGCCGCGCGGTTGAAGAAGTGCTGGCCCGCGCCCCCGGCCGGTTCGATATCACCATCATCGGCGCCGAACCGCGGGTCAATTACAACCGCATCATGCTGTCACCCGTGCTGGCGGGCGAAAAGGCGTTTGACGACATCATCATCAACGGCCCGCAATGGTATGCGGATAACGCCATCGCGCTCATCAGCGGCGATCCGGCAGAGCGGATCGACCGCGAAGCGCGCATGGTCGTCACCCGTTCGGGGCTTGCCCTGCCGTATGACACGCTGCTGATCGCTACCGGCTCTGATCCGTTCATCATCCCGGTGCCGGGGCATGATCTGGCCGGTGTGGTGACGTTCCGGGATCTGGACGATGTCGACCGCATGATCGCCGCTGCTGAGGTGGGCGCGGGTGAAGGCAGCAACGCTGCGGTGGTGATCGGCGGGGGCCTGTTGGGGCTGGAGGCAGCGCACGGGCTGGCCCTGCGCGGAATGCAGGTCACCGTGGTGCACCTGATGCCGACCCTGATGGAGCGCCAGCTGGATGAAGCCGCCGGATGGCTGCTGCGGCAGGAACTGGAACGCCGCGGGCACACCATCCTCACCAGCGCCAACACCAAGGCGATCCTTGGCGCGGCGGGCCGGGTCGCCGGCATCGTGCTGGAAGACGGCACCCGCATCCGCGCCGATCTTGTGGTGATGGCCGCCGGGATCAAGCCTGCGACTGCGCTGGCCAAAAGCGCCGGTCTCGCCTGCGAGCGCGGGATTGTGGTTGATGATCACATGCAAACGTCCGATCCAGCGATCCTTGCGGTGGGTGAATGCGTGCAGCATCGCGGGGCCTGCTACGGCCTCGTCGCGCCGATCTGGGAGATGTGCCGGGCGCTGGCCGATCACCTCACCGGCAGCGGTGGCGGAGGCGGGTATGAAGGCTCCGTCACCTCCACCAAGCTCAAGGTCTCGGGCATCGATGTGTTTTCGGCCGGCGATTTTTCGGGCGGTGAGGGGTGCGAGGATATCGTCATGCGTGACGCCGCGCACGGCATCTACAAGCGCCTTGTTATCCGCGATAACCGCCTGATCGGCGCGGTGCTTTACGGCGATACGGCCGACGGCAACTGGTATTTCGATCTGCTGCGCCGGCAAGAGGATATCGCCGCGATCCGCCAGTCGCTGATCTTCGGGCAGGCCTATGCCGCAGGCGGCGCGGGCGGCGATCCGCATGCTGCCGTGGCTGCGCTCGCCAATGATGCCGAGGTGTGCGGCTGCAACGGCGTGTCCAAGGGCGCCGTCATCTGCGCCATCAACGAAGGCGCGCACAGCGTTGCCGCCGTCAGGTCGACCTGCAAGGCTTCGGCCAGCTGCGGTTCGTGCACCAACATCGTCGAAAGCCTGCTCGCCCTGACCCTGGGCGCCGAGGTTGAGGCCGGGCCGAAAACCCTGTGCGGCTGCACCAGCTTCACCCACGATGATGTGCGCCGCCTGATCGTGGAACGCGAATTGAAGCTGATCCCGCAGGTCATGCAGGAACTGCACTGGAATACGCCCGAAGGCTGCGCATCATGCCGCCCGGCGCTCAATTACTACCTGCTGTGCGCCTGGCCGGGCGAATATGAGGATGACGAAACCAGCCGCTTCGTCAACGAAAGGCTTCACGCCAATATCCAGAAGGACGGCACTTATTCCGTCGTCCCGCGCATGTGGGGCGGCATCACGTCCCCGCGCGAATTGCGGGCGATCGCCGACGTGGTGGAGAAATACAACGCGCCGATGGTCAAGGTTACCGGCGGGCAGCGGCTCGATATCTTTGGTATCAGGAAGGAGGATCTGCCCGCCGTCTGGGCCGATCTCAATGCCGCAGGCATGGTCTCGGGCCATGCCTATGGCAAGGCGCTGCGGACGGTGAAGACCTGCGTGGGCAGCGAATGGTGCCGCTTCGGCACGCAGGATTCCACCGGGCTGGGCGTGAAGATCGAACAGGCCACCTGGGGCAGTTACATGCCGCACAAGTTCAAGATCGCGGTCAGCGGCTGCCCACGCAACTGCGCCGAAGCGACAATCAAGGACTTCGGCATCGTCTGCGTTGACAGCGGCTATGAACTCCACGTCGGCGGCAATGGCGGCATCAAGGTGCGCGTCACCGATCTTCTCTGCAAGGTCGAAACCGAGGTCGAGGCGATGGAGCACTGCCTCGCCTTCATCCAGCTTTACCGCGAAGACGCGCATTACCTTGAACGCACCGCGCCGTGGATTGAACGCAAGGGTCTGGAATGGCTGAAAGCGCAGCTGTTCACTGATCCAGACCGGATCGGCAGGCTCGCCGCGCGGTTCCGGCTTTCGCAGAAATACTGGCAGATCGATCCCTGGGCAGGCCGCGCCGCCGGAGCGCATCACGATCTGCACCAGCACCTTGCCGAAGTCCGCCCGCTTGCTCTGGAGAATGCACGATGAACAGCGATACCGTGGGCCAGTGGCTCGATATTGGCCCCGTTACCCAGATCAAGGCTGGCAGCGCCCGCACTCTGCCGGTGGCAGGGGGCGAGGAAATTGCGGTGTTCCTGACCAGCCGGGGCGAGTATTTCGCGCTGGTCAACAAATGCCCACACAAGCACGGCCCTCTCAGCGAGGGGATGGTGCACGGCGACAGCGTCACCTGCCCGCTGCACAACTGGCGCATCTCGCTGCGCACGGGCGAGGCGCTGGGCGATGATCGCGGCTGCACGCCTACCATCCCGCTGAAGGTCGATGGCGGGCGCCTGTTCCTGCTGCGCGAAGCGGTGCTGGCCCCGCGGCGGCAGGCCGCCGTGGGCGAACGCGCACTGGACACCGCCGCATGATCGCCCCGGGCGAGGTGTGGCTGGTGGGCGCAGGCCCGGGCGATCCCGAATTGCTGACGGTCAAGGCCGCGCGCCTGATCGCTGCTGCCAGCGTGGTGTTCTACGATGCGCTGGTCGGCCCCGGCGTGCTCGATCTGATCCCGCCGCACGTGCGCCGGGTGCCGGTGGGCAAGCGATCCGGCCGCCATTCCAAACCTCAGGAAGCGATTGACGCGCTGCTGGTCGCCGCCGCTTTGGAGGGTGAGCGGGTGGTGCGGCTAAAGGGCGGCGATCCTGCCATCTTCGGGCGCGCAGGAGAGGAGCTCTCCGCCTGCCGCGCCGCTGGCGTGCTGACGCGCATCTGTCCCGGCGTGACCGCCGCCAGCGCGGCTGCCGCCAGCCTTGGCACCTCGCTGACCTTGCGCGGGCTTGCCCGGCGGCTGACCTTCGTCACCGCCCATGCGCGTGGGACCGAACCGCTCGATCTGGACTGGAGCGTGCTGGCCGATCCTGCCGCGACCCTGGCGATCTACATGGGCAAGGCGGCAGCCCCGCTGGTCGCCCGCGAATTGCAGCGCGCTGGCCTTGCCGCCGATACGCCGGTGGCGATGGTCGAAAACGCCAGCCTGCCGGAAGAACGGATCTTCACCACCTGCCTCGAACTGCTGCCGCTCGCCGCAAGGACTGCGCTGGGGGATGGCCCGGCGTTGATTCTGGTGGGAGCCGCGATGTCGCTTGCGCACACAAATGTCGCGCAGGAAGCCCCAGGCGAAGGAGCCGTAGTCTGCGTTCCGGCAGAGCGCCTTGCGACAGGGCCTATTTCTCTCGCCGGAACACGCACCAGCTGAACTTCTGCGCATCGCCCCACGGGGTGACGTGTTCCTCGCGCCAGTTATCGAGCAGCGTGAACGCGCTTCCGAGTGCAGCGGCAAGGCTTGCCGCATCATGGCGCTGCACTGGCAGGCCGCTGCATTTTTCAGGCCCATCGGGCGCGAAGTTGGCGATGATGACGAGTGCATCGGGCGCAGTTCCGGCCAGCAGTGCGCGTCGATAGGCGTCCCGTTGCTCGGGCTCGGTCAGGAAATGGAATACGGCCCGGTCATGCCATACCCCGTAGCGATGCCGCGGGTTCCAGCGGGTTATGTCGCCGACCTCCCAGTGGACGCCCACTGCTGCCTCGCCTAGTCGGGCTTGCGCCGCCTCCAGCGCCGGGGCGGCTATATCGACCACGGTCACATCGCTCCACCCGTTTGCCAGCAAGGCATCGACGAGATTGGAGGCGCCCCCTCCGATGTCGACGAAAGGTGTCGTGTGAGGCACATCAAAGCGTGCAAGCGCGGCGAGCGAAGGGCGCGGTTCGCTCTGGAACCAGCTAACCTCGCTGGGTGCCTTGTCGGAATAGACCCGATCCCAGTGCTGCCGGGGTTCTTCTGTCATCGTGCGCCTTCCTTCATGAGCAATCGGTTTGCTATTTCGCTTGCAGCAACGGCCGCCAGCAGGCCCAGCAGAACCGAGGCGACCATCTGGCTCGACCAGTGTCCTCCGAGCACCACCCGGGCCGCCACTCCGGCAAAGATCAGAGCGAGCGCAAGGGCGCGCAGCCCATTCGCTGACCTGCCCGTTGCTGCCGCAAAGACAACCACTCCGAAGATGCTTCCATAGACGAGCCCGAAGGTGGAGGGCAGCCCGCTCGAACTGCTGGCGCTGGCCACCGCGACCAGATCCGCTGATGGTCGCCGCGCAAAGATAACAGCGCGCAAGCCCTTGTCGAGCAGCCAGGCGAGGCCGAAGGCAAGCGGCACAGAAAGCGCAGAGCGCCAGCCAGCTGCAAGCCATGCCAGCCCTGCCCCGAACCCCATAGTCGCAATCACCATTGGCGGCTTGGCTGTATCGGTGAGCCATTCAGCCCAACGCGGCGCATTACCAAACAGCGATTGCAATCTGCGTGTGGCCCCGACGTCGCCCGGCAATGGCCCCTGAACTGCGAGGCAGGCTCCGCCAACGGCAAGGGTCAGCAAAGCAAGGACCAAGAGCCGATTTGCAGAATGCCCAGTCACACAATCGCCGCCTGATACCGTGCCTCCACCACCTCCCAATCAAGGTTGGCCATGAAGGCATCGACATACTTCGCCGCTGCCGCCCCGTAGTCCATGTGAAAGCTGTGCTCATACATGTCGAGCGCGATCAGCGGCGCGCCGGTGGCTGCACCATGCATGTGATCGAAGGCCCAGTAATTGTGCAGCGACTTGGTGTGGCGGTTGTAGCTGAGGATGCACCAGCCCGATCCGCCCGCCAGTGACATTGCGGTGCGGCGGAATTCGGCTTCCCATGCGGCGAAGCTGCCGAACCAGCCATCGAGCGCCTCGTAGATCGAGCCGCCCGGATTGCCGTTACCGCCCAGCGCATCGAAGTAATATTCGTGCAGCACCACCGATCCGGTGCGGTGCAGTTCCTCGCGCTTCAGCCCGGCATAGGCAACCGGCGGAAAGTCGGGATCGGCCATGGCGGCAGCAAGGCGGGTCTCGATGGTGTTGAGCCCGCGCACTGAGCCCTGATAATTGTTCTCCCAGTGCGAGGTAATCAGCCGCTCGGACAGGCCGGTGAGCTTGGCCGGATTGAACCGCAGCGGCTTCGGCGTGTGCTTGCCGGCAAAGGCAGCGGCACGGGAAGCGGCTGCGGCAGGATCTTGCGCCGAAGCTGCGCTTGCCGTTCCTGCCAGCGCGATGCCCGTGGCCGAAAGGGCTGCTGTGCCGATGGCTTGCCTGCGTGTGATGATGCTCATGTCGTCCTCCTCAGATTGCCAAAACCAGAACCATGCCGCCCAGCGCGGCGGCCATCAGAACCCGCAGCACCGACCATTTCAGCCCGAACACCAGTGCGCAGGCGAGCGCTGCCAGCACGCCTGCGCGCCATTCGAAGCTCGCCGGGTCCGGCCAGTATAACCGCAGCGGACCGAATTGGCGCTGGCCCACCTCAGCAAACAGCACATGCAGCGCAAACCATGCGGTGAGGTTGGCGATGACGCCCACAACCGCCGCCGTCACTGCTGCGAGCCCGCCCTTCAACCGCACAGCGTTACCCAGTCGGTCGATCCACGGCGCGAAGGCAAAGATCCACATGAAGCACGGCGCGAACGTCACCCACGTGGTCAGCCCCGCCCCCAGCAATCCCGCGAGGAAAGGCGAGAACGGTTCCGGCGCACGGAAGGCCGCGAGGTAACCGACGAATTGCGTCACCAAGATCAGCGGCCCCGGCGTGGTTTCCGCAAGGCCAAGCCCATCGGCCATCTCACCGGGACGTAGCCACCCGAAGCCCTGCACCGCTTCCTGCGCCATGTAGGCGAGCACTGCATAAGCCCCGCCAAAGGTGACGATGGCGAGCTGCGAGAAGAATACGCCGATTTCCCACAGCACGTGATCCTGCCCCAGCGTCAGCGCAATCAGCACCATCGGCGCGGCCCAGACCGCTCCCCAAAGGGCAACCGAAATGATCGTGCTGCGCCATGGTCGTTCGGGCAAATCGCCAGCGGGTGCTGTGGGTTTCAGCGCCAACAGGGCAGGGCGCCACGCTGCGACCGCCATTCCAATCACCCCGGAACCCAGCACGATCAGCGGAAATGGCAGATCGAACAGGAAGAGTCCGACAAACGCGGCCACCGCCAGCGCACGCTTCAATCCCGTATCGAGCGCACGTCCGGCAATCCGCAACAAGGCCTGCACCACAATCGCAAGCACTGCTGCCTTTACGCCCAGAAACAGCGCCTCGACCCATGCGAGATTGGCGGCAATGGCATAGAGCACCGACAGCGCCAGAATGATGGCCGCGCCCGGAATGACAAACAGCAGCCCCGCGGCCAGCCCGCCGCGCCATCCATGCAGCCGCCACCCGATCCATGTGGCGAGCTGCTGCGCTTCGGGGCCGGGGAGCAGGTGGCAGAAATTGAGCGCGTGGAGGAAATCCTCCTCGGCCACCCATTTGCGCTCTTCCACCAATTCCCGGTGCATCAGCGCGATCTGCCCCGCAGGTCCGCCAAAGCTGAGCAGGCCGATGCGGGTGAACGCCCGCAGCAGATCGACAAAAGCGACGGAATGGGTGAGAGCCGATGACGCCAAGATGACCTCGCACAAAAGACCTTGCCAACAACGGCAAGGCTACGAGGCAACGCTTGGGCTTTTCTCGGCCTGAACGGGAGGTTGCTTCGCCCCGTCGCCGATGGTTTAGAATGCGGCGCAAGTCTCGGCAAGGTCGAAACGGAAATTCCGCTATCCACCCATCAACCGTCATGAGCGGAGCAGATGCGCGATCCCGAAAGCGGTATGGCGGCTTTGCCTCGCTTCTGGAAAAATCCTGCCGTTCTGCAACCGACCCCATTGTGGTCATAAGCGCCTTCGGCCAGAATGGCGCCATGAACGAGACTGAAATCTTGGAGAAGCTGCGTCGCCTTGAAGTGACTGACAGTCACTTGGAGCGATACTCGCTTGCACTGAAGCTTTCTGATACGAAAGACAAAAGAGTCTTTCAGCCTCTCGTGGAACTAATTCAGCGTCCGGAACTAGTGAACAATCGCGGAACCTTGGTATACTGTCTTCAAAATTACGATTGCTCTACAATAGTCGATTTATTGGTAGAACTCGCTGAATTCGGTAACTTCGAAGTCTCGGCGGGAGCGGAGATTATCTTGGATGAACAGCGCCTCCGTTGACGGCATTCTGATTACCGGAATCCACCCATGAGCGGTCATTTGGCAAGCTCACAACATCGCCGAAAAGCCGACATGGCGAGTGAACCGGCGTCTCTCCGAGACGTCTGCACCGGAAAACGGCTCCCGCAGGAGCCGCGGTCCGACAGGCCTGGTTAGTCGCGCGCCGAGGCGGCGGCATTTGTCGCCGACCGTGCGCGCGGCAAACAGGCCGCGAGCGGCGGGACCGAGAGCTGGCGGGGCTAACGGAAAGGCAAGGCCCGGGCGAAGCCCGAGCCGCTCAAAAAGCCCCGCTCTCTATGGCCGCAGCGCGTAAGCGCGGTGCGCGGCAAATTGCGTCAGCGATCGCCACCCGAAGGGCCGAGACCCCTCAGGGGCTCGGTGAAGCCACGGGCGCACTGAGCCCCGCGAAGATGGGGCCCAAGCGCACGAGGCGGAATAGAGCGCGGTCCCGGCCAGAGGTCGGGAGACGTCACCGGCTGCTTATCACATCGGAGCACAGGTAGGCGTGAACCAAGGTCTGCTTCTATGACAGCGGGCTTCCGTATCCGGTGGGAGATAACTCAATCACTCCGCCTTCCAGAGCGTCAATTCCTAGCCAGAGGTCCGTCGTGCCGCTGCGGCCTCCTCATCTGAGGGACGCTTTTCGCCAGCATCTATGCGCGCCTTGGCAGCTTCCCAGATGGCGGGTATTTCAGCGAATGCCGCTTCGCCTGCTTCCCAGTAGTATTGAAAGAATGCCTGGATCAGCGGCAGCCGGACCGAGTAAAGGTCATCGGTTGCAAAGCCAATGTCGAACCGGATTATGGGCGCGAATGGGTAGCTTCGGTTGGTGGGTTCGATTTCGGGGTTGGTCGTGAAGGCGAGCGACTTCTCGATGACCTTCGCTCGCAAGGCCTCATAGATCGGTTCAATGCCCTCGTCCCATTCAACGTCTTCGACAGCCTCGGTCAGGATTCGGCGTGTTTCGTGCCGTGAGGTCCAAGCCGTCTCGGGAAGGCGGCGGATGATCGCTATAATCGCTCGACGCTGTGCCGCTATCACGGTTTGCGAGAAGTCGCGCCAGTCGTCCCAGATGGCGTCGTCGTCGTAGACGTCGTTTTAGGCTGACCTGAAATAATCTGCGAGCGCTTGTCGGACGATTTCGGATTGATCTACCCGCTGGGACTGGGCCGCAGCCTTCAGATGGTGCTCGAGCTGTTCATCGAGAGCTACCTCAAAGAGTGCCATTGCATCATGCTCCTCAGTTGCAATGTGCGGGATTATTGCGCTTTTTTGTTTCAGCGCAATGCGTCGTGTTGTTCGGTCCACGCACCTTGGCGATCAGGTCGACTGTGCATTCACCCAGCACGCTTGACAGCTCGTGTTCTTATAATGTTCTAACGCAGCCATGAGCAGCAAACGTCTCGACACCCTCGCCGATCTGGTTCGCCACGGCCTCAACGCGCAGGTAGAATGTCTCGGATGCCACCGCGTTGTGATCGTGCCAGCGGCCACGCTCCGAGACCGATGCTTTGCCAAATCCATCCCGATGAAGCTGGAGATCGTCGCGCGGCATTTGCGCTGCAGTTGCGGTCACCGCGGGACGAAGCTGGACGCCACCGGTGTCCAGCTGTCGCCCCCCTGAAAGGGCTCGGGCGACGCCTGCGCGCCGCCCCTCCCGGTCAGAGAAACTCGACGTTCTCGGCGATGATCTCGCAGCCATAGCGGTCATTGCCTTCGGCGTCCTGCCAGCGCGAGTAGTGGATGCGGCCCGTCACGGCGAGTTGGTCACCCTTGGCCTTGTGCTGGCGCAGCGGGAGCCCGAGGCCATTGAAGACGGTGACCTTGTGGAATTCTGCATCCTTGACCGGGTAGCCGGTTCCCGGATCCTTCTGGACCTTGCCGTCGCGGATGACCGGACGCTCGGTCACGAGGATCAGTTCGGTGATGCGGGTGTCGCTGCGGTCGCGGGCAACGGGATCCTTGGCGAGACGGCCGACGAGGTTGACGATGTTCATTGCATGAGCCTCCTTGGTGCCGACGGCTCGTCCGCCGGTGCCCTTATCGAGCCTCGGCGAGAGAGCTGGGACACCGCGCGCTGCGGCGCGCGGGAAACCTCAGAAAGCGAGATGGTGCGGGCAGCCCGGCTTGCCGGGCAACACGGCTCGCATTTCTGCAGGTTGGCCCTAAGCTCGACCAGAGAGGCAGGGGCACTGGGCGGCGGACGTGCTGTTGGCACAGGAGCTTATCGCACGCCTGGACATCGACCTCGCCGCGTCTCGGCTCGCAGGAGCTTGCTGTCGACGGTGATGATCGCAGGATCGATCGCCCGTCCTCACCGATTTTAGGGAGCGAATAGACTCTTTGTGGCTGTCGTCCGGAAGACCCGATTTTGGCTACCTGGGGTGCCGATCCCCGAAGTTGCCGCCATACTGGCCTTGATGCGGGGTCAGACATGGCTCCAAGGGGGCTGCCTGTCTCTGCGTTGCGGCAATCAATCGCGATCGACGGCAGCGGCGCCCCAGGCTGCGATGGCATCGATGGTCTTTGCCGTGAACCGCGGTGGGAGTCGTCCGGCAATGTACCCGGGCTGCTTCATCAGGGGTCTGATGTCGAACCCGGGCCAGGTGAACCGGTTGAATTCCGAAACGACAATGGCGCTGCCCGGAGCGAGCCCGGCTGCGCGTGCGATCTCATCGGGGATTGCGACAGCGTTCTTGCGCCCCTCGCCCTTGGTCGTGATCGCCGCGACCAGGTAGCGTGACCCTTCCACACCAACGACGACGACAAAGCGTTCCTTGACGCCTTCGTCGCGGCCCCGTCTCTGCTCTTCCTCGAAGAGATAGACGTATCGGAGGATATGGCCTGCGGCGGGGCGGTCAGTCTTCCCAGCGGTCATTGGCGAGTTCACTGGCCGAAGGCCGTGCATTAGCGAAAGCCTTGCGATCGGCTTCGGTCATGTCGGACGAAGCGACAGCTTCGATATTCATGTGGCCGGCGATCACACCGCGTGCTGCCTGTTCAAGATGGCGGAAATATTCGCTATCTGCGATGACATGTCGCTCGCGCCCATGGCTGGTGAGGACGACCGGCTGTTTGGTTGCGAGATCAAGGAACTCGCCGGTGTTGTTGTGAAACCGGGTCAGGGGAATCCTGGGGTGCTCATTCGCCGTCGCTGGCATGGTGGTATCTCCTCTTGGCACCAAAATAGCAATTATTGCCAAAATAGCAAGATTTCTGTGGCGACGCTTGCCGCGCTAGCCGTCCACCTCTGCCGCCAGCAGCTCAGGCAACAAGGGGACGAGGCCCGCATCAATCGCAAAGCCCAGTGTCCGTGCGAGGCGGCAGGCTCGCGCGATTGACCCGTCTGGAACATCTAGCGCCGTTTCAATGTGCCCAAGGGTTTCACCAGCGCATGGCTCACAGACCGCGTGAAGCTTGCCCGGCTCTGCGGTGATAGCAAACGGCCAGGTCATCGCGACACCGACAACCCTCTCATCGAGGATGAGCAGCGTATCCCCAGCAGCAATAGTCTCGTCGGTCTGCACGGCGTCGTAGGCATTGCCCGTCGAGGCGAAGGCATGGATTCGCCAGGCGCTGAAGGCGAAGCGCTCGCTGTCGGTCAGCATGGCACGGCCCCTTCGGAAAAGGCGCGCTGTGCCGCTTCCGGAAAGGCTGCGGTGAGGTTGCGATGGATCGGCCCGGAGGATTCTGGAAAGAATGCCCCGGTGGTGCTCGGCCGTGTGATCCGCAGCGCGCTTGCGACGGCATCCACGACGAAACTCACAAGCTGATCGCTGGCCGTCAGCTTGCTAAATTCAGGCGGTGCGAACCCGGCCTGATGCCAGAAGGCGATGCCGATCTCGAGGGTCTCGAGATAGCTGGCATGGCTGCCATCGTCCTGGTCGTCGTCGATGCGCGCCTCGACCGTCCGGTAGGTTCCGAAGTCATGGGCGTTGGCCTTGATCCGCAAGGTGATGCCGGCAGGCGGGAAGCCAGCTACCGCGATCAGCGCAGCCCTGTAGAGCATGGCTTCGGCAGTATTCACGAGGTCGAAGTTTAGGGTGTGGCCGATCTGCGCGCAGTCTTCGTTCCACGGAGCCCCGCCAAGATCGAGAGTCCAGTTTGTCTGTGCCATTCAAGCCTCCTTTGCTCGAACGGCACCTCCCCCTTCCCTCTTGTGGGCCGAGTTCCTTCAGCAGTTCTGCCAAGCCCGACAGCAGCGGGCAAAAGAAAAGGCCCGCCCGCGACAAATGCGCGGACGGGCCTTCCCGATGTGACCGGCGCGGGTCGCGGCACCGGTCACGGGGGGCTTGTCCCGGTCAGGCGTCGACGCTCACGCGCGTCTTGCCCTTGGGTGCCGGAGCGGTGCTTTCGCCCAGACCGTCGCCGGTGGCAGCGGCGCTGTCAACGCTGCGGTCGCTGGCCGGTTCGTCGCCGGTGGCGGTGAGCGGCGGCAGGGCGCCTTCGCTCTCGCTGCCGAAGCCGTCGAGCGACGCCTTGGGCTTCGAACGCCGCCAGGCGACATTGAAGCTGCCGTCGTTCTGCTGGAACATGGCGACCGGGATCGGCGCCGAGAGGCTGGGATCGTCGATCTGGCCCGACAGGAAGCATTCACCGGTCTCGTTCGACGAGTATTCCCACAGCGCGCCGATCTTGACCCAGCTGCGGCGGTCCGCCGAGAGCGCCATAAGGTCGAACTTGGGTGCGCGCTCATTGCTGGATTCGAAGGCCCGCAGAGCAACCGTTGCGCTGAAGGTCAGGGTGGTGATGCGGCCGATGTGAACGCCTTCTGCGTTGGCCTTGAGGGTGCCGATGTTCATGTCACATTCTCCTGATGCTGTCCGAACCCCTTGTCCGGAACACCTTCTCCCATCCCCCCTCTCCTCCGGGCCCGTGGCCCGGCCCGTGCGCCAGCCACCGCAGGCGCGCGTCATCCTGTCCAGCCCAGAGGGCTGAGGAGCCTCGATGTGTGGTTTGGAGATGAACCGGCCCTGCTTCGAGCCATGCGCGGTCCGTGCCGACCTAAGCTTCCGGCTCGGTGTCCTTGATCTGGCTGACACGCGCCATGAAAGCCTTGGCTTCGAGCTGATTGGGTCCGTCGCGCGTGGCGAGGCATGCCATCCTGTCGATCTCTAGCTGTGCGGCAAGACTTGCCTCGATCTGGCAGTAGGGTTCGAGTACGCGGATTGCGTCAACCGCGCGGGGCAGCTCGCCGAAGGCAGTGCCGACCCACACGAGTTCGGTCTCCTCCCCGTCCTCGTCAGGCGCGCTCAGAACCTGCGCAAAGTATGTCTGCAAGGGGCGGTCCCAGCCAACATAGGCACTTGCCGCCGCAACCCCGTCACGAAGCGGTACTTTGTGTCTGCTCATGCGCTTTTTACCTCCCCATCAGGTTTTGGGCGGCTGCCGGGTGACGCAGCGATATGCCTGTCCCTCACAATGATCAGTAGTCCGCAGGCCGCATCAGCGTGACGACGCGCCGTGTCATCGCTGGATTGGCCGGATCCTCTGACCCGAACGCCAGTTCGGTGTCGTAATAGATCCTATGCAGGCCGGATCGGCTATGCCGTTGTTCCGTCAAACCCCACG
>NZ_LSKG01000142.1:0-32551 GCF_001557005.1 Sphingomonas sp. CCH15-F11
CCCGTCGCATAGCCGCGCTGCTGCTCGGCCTGGCGCTGCGCGGCTATGCGACGGGCGCGCGGTCGGACTGAGCCGCGATCAGCCGGCGGACCAGCGCGAGGTCGGCGGGCTTGTCGACATCCACCGCCGCCGCGCCCGCGTGCGCCGCGACGATCGCCGCCTCGATGCCGGCCACCCGGCCGAGATGTGCGACCGCCTCGCCAAGCGTCAGCCGCCGGATCAGGTAGCGGAACAGCAATCCGGGCCCGAGCCGGCGGACGATGCGCCACGGGCGCTTGCGATCGGCCTCGACCTGTTGCCACAGGCGGGTCGCCGCGACCGCGCGGGGGCTGGCGAAGTGGAACAGGTTGCATCCCGACCAGTCGCCATCGGCAAAGCGCAGATAGGTGCGCGTCGTGCCGGGCACGTCGGCGTCGATCGTCTCCCGCCGCGCCAGCAGGACCGCGACATCGGCGTCGGCGGGCGCGTCGGCCAGGAAATCGGTGACCCATTCGGGACGGAGCAGGGCGTGGTCGGCAGTCGTGACCAGCAGCGGCGTGCCGATCGCATCCAGTGCCTCGGCGACGCTGCGGCTCGGCCCCGGTGCCGCGCGCCGCACCTCGATGCCGATCGACCGGGCGTGATCGGCAACCGCATCGCTCGACACCGACGCGATGATGCGCGCCGCGCCCGCCGCCCCGAGCGCATCGGCGACGCGCGCCAGCATCGTGCGGCCGTCGATTTCGATCATCGCCTTGTCGGAAACACCGGCATGGACCGCCACCGGATCGGCGGTCCCGCGCGATCCGGCCAGCACCAATGCGTTGAAGCTCATCGGAACGCGGTGGTCAGCCAGACCCGCCACAGGATCCCCGGCGCGGCCAGGATCGGATGACGTTCGCGAAACGGCGTGACCGGCATGAAAATGCCGGTGTGCCGCTGGATTTTCCACAGCGCATAGCGCGCGGCGCCCTCAAAGGTGAAGGCGGCCTTGATCAGCCGCGCGGCGTTGAGCGGCTTGCCGGCGCGACGGCGGTCATACCATTGCTCGACCAGGGCGCGCGCTTCGACCTCGGGCACGCGCGGAACCAGCCGCGCGCCGTCGCGGTGATAGGGGAGGCCATCCGCTTCCCACGCGAGCGTCAGCAGCCGGTCGAAATGATCGGGGGCAAAGCCGAGGATCTGGTCCTCGCGCCCCGGCTTTTCGACGCGCAGCTCGGTCTGATAGGTCTCGCGGAACAGCGCCTGCCAATAATCGCGGGTCGTGCCGTGGATCGGGCCGAGCACCGCGGCATAGCGCGCGGCGGTACGCGCCGCCGCCGCGACGGCTGCGGCGACCCGGTCGGCGACGCCAGTGTCAACCGACCAGATCAATGCCGACGGCTGGACGAAGCGCGCCCAGATCGTCGTGTCGAGCATCCGCCCGTCCGCCGCCTGGGCGAAAATGGCGAGCGGCATCGTCGCCACCTTGGCGCGGATCACGCGGTCGCCCAGCGTCACCTCATGGTAGCTGACATCGGGCCACAGCAGCCGCGAGCCGAGGCGCTGGAGGCCCGGCGATGCCGCCGATTCGCCGGTCAGGACATAGAAGTCGAGCACGCCGTCGATGTCGCCGGTACGCAGGACCGACCCATAGAACAGGACCGCCATGCCGTTCATGCGCCGCGCGATGACGCGCGCCGCCGCGCCGATCAGCGGATCGACCGGCGCATGCAGTCGGTCGCGCACGAAATCGGACAGGCCGGTCACGGCACCACGAACCAGATCGGCGCGCCCCGCCCGATCACGATATCGCCACCGGCATATTTCTCGCCGTCGAGGATGAAGCCGTCCTCGGTCGTCAATTCGATCCGGTCCGCATCGACGCGACGATAGCCGGCATCGTCCAGCCATTGCGCTTCCGATCCCGTCAGCAGCGCCGGAACGCCGGCAAGCAGCCAGCGCGGCGGCGCGGCGACGGTCAGCAGCTTCAACCCCGGGCGAACGCGCCCGAACGGCTTGAGGCCGAGCGGCAGCGCCTGAAGCGTCGAGGCGAAGACCAGATAGAAGGGCATCCTGAGCGCGCCGCGATTGCCGGCGCGCACGCGCATCATTTCGCCCCGCCGCCAGGGGTTGCGGGCGGATCCGAGCAGTGTCTGGCCGATCGCCAGGATGAGCGACAGCCCCACGGCAAGTCCGTTGAAAGCCCCCAGCCGATGGGTATGCTGGGCAAGCGACGTCGCGCGGACGAACGCGCCCGCACCCAGCAGAAAACCGCGCAGCACCGGCGCATCCCGATCCGCGTGACGAACCTCCACCGGGGTGCGCGCGACGAACTGGCTGCGTTGTGCCGCAGTGATGATCGCGTCGATGCCCCAGTCGAGCGGCACGCCGAGATCGAGGGCGAGCGCGTTTGTCTTGCCCGACGGCAGCAGCGCGATGCGCGGCATCCGTTCGCCGAAAATGTCGACGGCGGCGCTCATCACGTCGCGGATCGTGCCATCGCCGCCATCGACGATCAGCAGATCGACCGACTGCGCCGCGAGTTCGGCCAGCGTGTCGGCCAGCTCGGTGCGGCTCTGCGGCGCCCGGAACAACAGGTCCGGGCGGTTGGCGAGCTCGTCGCGGATACGGTTGCGGTTACGATGGCTCTTGGGATTGCTGATCAACGCGACGCGCGGCGCGGCACCTGCTGCAGGCGACCGCGGCGCGATATCGCCGGGGCGGGGCGTCGCCCGTTCATCGACCGACCGGCGCACGAGCGGCCCGTATCCGGCAAGCGCATCGGTGGGATGGAAACTGAACACCTCGCCCAAAAACTCTATCCTTGCAGCATCGCTGTAACATCGCGGCATTACAGCGTCACAGGTCGGAATACGCCTTCGGCCGAAGCTGGCGTCCCCCGGACTGGCTAATTTAGATTGTGACGCAAAGATTACTAGTCCCTGCGCTTTTTATGACGATCGAAGGACAATTTCCTGCGATGCAGGGCTGGATATGCGCCTTTAGAATGGCGACGCCGGATCGCCCGGCCGTCGAATCGGGCGCGTCAGATCAGCTGGGGTAACGCGTGCTGATCTGTACCGTCGTGCCATTGCCGGGGACGACGAAGCGGGCGGACTTGAACGCCGGCACGCCCATGGTCGTCGGCGGGTTGTTCGAAAAGCCGAAGCCTTCCTTGACCGAAAACAGGGTGCGGTTGAACTTACGGTCGCCATTTTCATCGTGGTAGATGGCGACGGCATAGCCCGCCGGCTTGAGCCAGAAACAGGCCTCGGTCGTGCCGGCGCGCGCGGGCACACGGGCGCGGGCGAGCTTGGCGCCCTTTGCCAGGAACCTCGATCGATCGTCGGGATAGAGCGTGAAGGCGACTTCTCCTTTCGAGCTGCGGACGTTGCGCGCCGAAAGCGTCAGCTTGGCCAGCCCGGGGCCGGGATCGCCGATGCAGCCCTGCGGTTGCGCCGCGGCCGGCGGGGTCCCCGTCGCCGCCGTTGCAATCGCGATCCCGGCCAGCGCCGCCGCCAGCCCCGCCTGTGATCCGTTCATGCCCATCCGTCGTGTTCCCTCACGCATTCTTTCGTGTGCGCGTCATGCCAGCCAGCTTGTCACCGGCTCGCCGCGCGCGCGCCGCGCCATCGCCTGCCCCAGCCGGACCAGGTGGACGATCAGCGACAACAGCGTCCACGCGGCCACCGCGATGATCCCCCAGTCGGGACGACCGATCGCCAGTCCGGCCAGCAGCAACACCATATTGGGATTGCGCCGGGCGGTGACCAGCCGGAACTGGCTGTCGAATCGTTGCCATACATGGATGTGCATGCCGAAACGCACGATGAACGCGCCCTCGATCAGCCGCTGGGCGATATATCCGACCAGCATCGCCGCCATCACCGCCCAGAAGGTTGCATCGTCGAGCGGCCGGCCATAGGCCGCGCATCCCGTCGCCCAGGCCCACCACCAGAAGGGCGGGTGGACCAGGTCCACCCCATGGTCCCACGCGTTGCCGAGCGCCGATGACGTGATCGTGCAGCGCGCGAGTTTGCCGTCGACGGTGTCGAGCACCATGAAGACGAGGCCGGTGGCCAGCCCCGTCCAGAACCAGCCGTACCAGAAGGCGATGGTGGCGACGATGCACAGCACGCTGCCGATCGCGGTCACCTGATTGGGGGTCATGCCGATCCGCGCGGCGATGCGGGTGAGCACGAACGCCCATTCGGGCCACAGATATTTGGTCAGCAGGTCGGTCACGCCCTTGTACGCCCCGACATAGCTGGCACGCTCGATCATCGGGACATTGGCCGGGGTCAGCCGCTCGGCGAAAGGGCGCTCGCGCTTGCGCAGTGCCTCGTTGAGGATGCCCTGCTCGGCCTCCGCCTCGATCCGGTGCAGCCCGTCGGGCAGCGCTGCGCCGGTGCGCATCGCCTGCTCCACCGACTGCGCCATTGCGCCGGCGTCGACATGCGCGAGGACCGGCACGCCGTCGCGGGTCAGCACCGTGTCAGGGCGGGCGGCGAGGTGCGCCGACCATGCCGGGTCGAAGGCAAAGTCGAGATTGGCGAGCATCACCCGGCCGGCCGTCGCGGGATCGCCCGCCAGGCCCTGTGCCACGGCGATCCGTCGCCAGCGTTCCTGGGCGGTCATGCCCCAGATCAGGGTCGGATTGGCGCCGACCGGCACGGCGACGGGCTTCGCTGCCACGGATTGCGCTGTCGTCATCTGCGTGCCGATAGCCAAATATCTGCAAAAAGCGAGGGGGCGGGCGGTCAGCCCGCGTGCAACGCCGCCATCACCGCCTGTGCCGCGCGTCGGGGGGCCTGTCCGTCGAGCGTGCCGAGCGATTCGGCGGCGAAACGGCGCTGCGCGTCAACATATTCCCCATGGCGCGCGCCGGCGCGGTCGATCGCGGCGATCAGGTCGGCGGGATCGTCGACCACATCGCCCGCTGCCCACATCGCATAGCTCGCGTCGCCCCGCCATTCGGCGGCCAGCGCGTTCAGGAAGACGCAGGGGCGTGGCTGCATCAGAAACTCGACGACCTGGCTCGACGTGTCGCCGAGATAGATGTCGGCGGCGGCGGTATAGCTGCCGTCGACCGTCGCGAAGCTGCCGAGATCGACGTGGACGTCGTCGCGCCCGTGCAGCCGGTCGGCAAGCGCGTGCAGCTCGGGCACCTTCTCGACCAGGCGCTGGTGCGGCGCGAAGATCAGGTTGTAGCGCCCGTCCGCCAGGATCGCGTCGATCGCCTGGGCTCCCCAGCGCCACCAGGACGATCGATGCTTCTGCCAGTGCGGGGTGTAGAGGATCGTCGGTCGCCGCGTGCCGAAGGTGAGGCCCGCGCCGCGGCGCTGACGAAAGCTCGCCTTGACATAACCGGTCACGCGGATGCGGGCCGGGTCGACGCCGTGCGCGGCCAGCGCGTCGCGCTCCCGCTCGGCGGCGACCAGGGTCAGCCACGGTGCGCGGCGACGGCGATCGTCGCGGTTCATCATCGACCCCGCGCCGTGGAGCTGGTTGACGAAGCGCGTGCGCATCGGAAGCAGTGTCGGCAGCCACAGGCTGGTCTGCTCGGCGCTGACCACCACGGGTCGCCGCGCGAGAAGCGGGGCGAGGCGCGCGAGAAGCGGCAGCTTCGGCGGTAGCGGCGGATTGCGGCCATCGGCGTGATCGGGGCCGAGCCGGCGAAAGCCGGGGGCACGGCGAATCCGCACGCCGGGCGCGTCGAGCGCGGCCAGCCATTCGCCCAGCAGCGCCTCGTGTACCGAGGTCGCGACCCATAGCTCGATCGGCTGGCCCGGTGCCTGCGCGATCACGGCCTCGACGATCGGCCACAGATGCGGGATCAGCAGCGTTTCGCCCAGGAACAGGAACGCGATCGGGCGGCGCGTCCGTGCGTCAGGTGCAGCCATGGCCTGCGTCCCAGCGCGCGATATCCTCCGGCCGGTCGATTTCCTGCCAGCATCCCGCCGTCCGCTCGATCGCGCCGACCCGGTCGTCGCGCGCCAGCCGGTCGACGATCGCGTGGTGAAAGGCCCCGGTGCCGCCGGGCGCGCAAATCACTGAATCAAGCGCATCGGCATAATGCCGGTCGGGCGCGGGGGCGATGACGACGCCCAGCGAGCGGTGCGTCGCGGCCTGCGGCGCCAGCGTCTTGGCCACCGCACGCACCCGCCCGCCGGCCGCAGTGACGAGCATGTCGTCCAGCTCGGGCGCGGCGATCGGTTCGACGAGCAGGTCGATGCTCTCCGCGCGGGCGATCGCGTCGGCGATGACGTCGGCATCGAACACCGTGTCACCGTTCATCAGGCAGAACGGGCGGTCGACCAGGTCGCGCGCGGCCCAGACGCTGCCGATGCTGCTCGCCACCGCCCAGAACGGATTGTGGCGCAGCTCGACCGCCAGCGGCGGCGGCGATGCGGCAAGATGCGCGGCCAGTTGCTCGTGGCGATAGCCGCCGATGACGACCGCCTCGCGCACCCCGGCCTGCGCGAGCGCGGCAAGCTGGAGGTCGATGATCGCGCGCCCGCCCAGTTCGACCAGGCATTTGGGCACGCGTTCGGTCAGCGGCAGCAGTCGCGAGCCGCTGCCCGCGCTCAACAGGATGCCGCGCATCACCGCGCCTGCCAGTCGAGCTGCGGCCAGCCCCGCGCGGTCGCCAGCGCGGCGAGGGGCGGGTGCGCGTTGACCGCATAGGCCTCGTCCGCCCAGGCCAGCGTCGGCGCATCGGAAACATGGTCGGAATAAAAGCGGATATGCGCCGCGTCGCGCGCGATGCCTTCACCGGCCAGCCACGCCTCGACCATGGCGAGCTTTGCCTCGCCATAACAATTGGCACCGAGGATTTTCGGCAGGATCGCGCCGCTTGCATCCACCACGGCTTCGGTGCCGATGACGTCGACAATGCCGAGCCGGCGCGCCAGCGCCTCGACATAGAAGCGATAGGACGCCGTCGCGATCACGATCCGATAGCCGGCGCGACGATCCGCCTCGATGCGCTGGACGGCGCGCGGGTGGATGCGGCCCGGCACCATCCAGCCGGCGAAGTCGCGCGCGATATCGTCAATCGTGGCGGGTGCCAGCCGGGTGCCCAGCATCAGCCTGTGCATCCGTTCCTTAAGCCGGCCGCGCGACATCAGGCGGAGCAGATACCCCGCCGCCAGCACCATGCCCAACGGCATCAGCGCCAGTCGCCACGGCGCCCGCGCCCGCGCGGTGTGGATCAGGAACGGAGTCCAGGTCGGTATCCGCGTGATCGTGCGGTCCAGATCATAGATGGCAAGCCGGTGCATCGCGCGCCCTTACGCGCGACGCTGCCGGTGATCCAGTGCGATCAGCCCTTCAGGTCTTCGAGGAAATAGCCCCAGTTGTCCGCATTGGTCAGCGCGCGGACGTCGTTGTTGGTTGCGAGTTGGGTGCATTTGGTTTCGCCATAGCAGCGCGGCTTGTCCGCTGGCGGATTCCAGCGTTCGTCGCGCGTGCCGAGCAGCAAATGGCTCAGTTCGTGCGCGATCGTCTGAAACGCGCTGTCGCGGTCGGTCAACGTCTTGTGCAGCGCGACCCCGATATTCCATCGCCCGTCGAGCTCAAGCGTCAGCTGGGGCTGCGTCGCCGGGTCGAAATTGATGATCGGTGCAAAGCCGCCTGCACCGTTGTTGTGATAGGCCGCACCGAAGGTATCGATGTCGCGCTCGTCGAGCGGCGAACAGGTGATCGTGACCGTGCACAGGTTCATGCACGACCGGAACTTGCGCAGGACCCGCGGCATGGCGGTACGAAACGCCGCAGCGCAGGCGGTGCCGAACCACCGATCGATGTGCTGCTGCAGGTTCTTCTGCTTGTCCAGCGTCTCCATCAACTCGCCCCAGACCTGCGTCACCGTCGTCTGGTCGCTTGGCGCAAGGCCACCGAACACGATCGTCATGATTTCCATCCCCCCGGCTGGCGACTCGGATGAGCCGCTGGCCGGTAGCGTAGGTGGGTGCCGGGACCGGGGTCAACGCGACCGCACGATCACCGCGCGCGGCCGGCCCGGATCCACTCGACGCGGCGCTCCGGCGTTCAACCGGATGTGTCGAGCGGCGCGGTTGCGAGGCCGTAACCTCGCGCAACGATGCGCTGGCGCAGATGCGTTGCATCGAGTGCGGCCGCAATGACCCGTGCGGCGGCCTCGGCATCGCAGCGGTGACCGCAGACGAAGATGTCCACCGCCGCATGGCCATGCTCCGGCCAGCTGTGGATCGAGATGTGCGATTCAGCAAGCAGCGCGATGCCGGTGACGCCGTGCCCGGGCCCGAAATGATGCAGCCGCAGGTCGACCAATGTCGCGCCGGCGGCCGCCGTGGCGTCGCGCAGCGCCGTCTCGATCCGCGCCGCGTCGTCGAGCCCGCTGCAGCCATCAAGGTCGAGCAGCACGTGGCGACCGTCATAGGGCGGGGGCGCGACAACGCTCATGCCAGCGCCACGTGCGGATGGCCCAGCTGCGCCATCACCTGCTCGGCGGCACGGGTGCCGTGATAATGCGCCTCCTCGAACAGCGATGCGCCGCTCAGGTCGGCATGGGCGAGGTAGAGCGGCGGATCGACGCGGAAGCCCGGCGCCGTCGTCCAGATATAGCCCGGCACGGGCCGTACCATCGCATGGCCCCAGCGCCACAGCTCGATCGCGCGGATGTCGGGCGCCAGGTCCGGGTGCATCGCCAGCAGGTCGTCGCGGACGATGCGCTTCCAGTCGTCGGCGGGCCGTTCGATCAGCAGCCGGCGGGCATTGGCGGGCGACTGGGTCGACAGCGGCAGGTACCAGGTGAGCACGCTGGGCCCGCCCGCCGAGCGCGATTGATGCGTCGCGACGACATAGCCGAGCGAGTCGCTGGTCGTCGACACATTGTCCCAGGCGATCGGCACACCCTCCCCGCCGGGCAGCCGGTCGACGGTCACATTGGCGACCAGCCACGGCGCGTAGCTCGCCTGCCGGACGTCGCCGATTTCGGGGCAAAGCCGCGCGGCGACGAACATCGGCACGGCAAGGATGACCGTCGCCGCCTCGACGCGCGTCGTGATGTCGGTCGCCGGGTCGTAGACATCGACGCTGACTCCGCGGCCCGTGCGCTCGACGCGGTGCGCGACCACGCCGGCGGTGAAGCGGTCGCCGATCGGCTGGGCCAGCGCCCGGACCAGGCGATGGTTCCCCTCGGGCCAGGTCAGCACATTGTCGCCGGCGTCGTCGGCGGCAAAGGCGCGGCGGCCGGCGAAATAGTGAATGCCGGCCCAGGCGGAGACGTGATCGGGCTCGGTCCCGTAATCGTCGCGCATCGCATAGCGGACATGCGCGCGCAGGATCTGCGACGCAAAGCCCTGCGCCGCCAGCCAGTCGGTGAAGGTCAGGCGGTCGAGCGCGCGCAGGTCGGGATCGGCCGAGCTGTAGGCGATCGGCACCGCAAAGGCAGGGCGGCCGTCGCGTCCCGTCATCGCGGAATAGTCAGTCATCCGCGCCGCGAAGCGCGCCAGATCGTCGCTGTCCCGATCGCCGAGCCCGATGCGCGGCACCAGCCCTTCCTGCCAGCGGCCACGCCAGAACAACCGCTCCTGAAGGTCGGCGCACAGCTGGGCGGGATCATAGACGGGCAGGCCGTCACGCTCGCCCGTGATGATCCCCGAACGCGTCAGGAAATGGCGCAACGCCACCGCCTCGCGGTTGGCGAGCGGCAAATAATGCGCGCCGAGCGGGTAGGCGGTGACGGCGTTGCGCCCGGACCGCGCGTTGCCGCCGACCGCGTCCTCCAGCTCGAACAGCCGGAAGTCGTCACAGCCCGCCTCCGCGAGCGTCCAGCCCGCCGTCAGGCCGGCGACGCCGCCGCCGATGATCGCGACGCCGATCCGTTCGGTGCGGCTGGGCTTCGGGAAATTGCCCCGGCGCAACAAATGACCGCGGCCGAGATCGGCACCACGCAACGCGCCGGGCGGCGGGGGCGGGGGCATCAGCGCGGCGGCGGCACCGGCACTGGCGATCGCCGCGCCACCGAGCCCCAGCATCGCGCGCCGATCAACCTTCATAACGGCTCCACGCGCGATCGAACTCGCGCACCAGCACCTGGTTGTCGAGCCGGTTCACCAGCGTCGGCCGCCGCGCCATGTCGGGCGGAAAATCGAACAGCAGCCGCTCGGTCGCGGGGGTCAGGAAGCGGCCGGCGGGAAACTGCGCGCGCCCGGGAATGGGGCGGCCGGCGGCGAGGATAAAGCCCCATTCGCCGAAGCTTGGCACATAGGCATGATAGCCACGCGTCGCGAAACCGGCGGCTTCCAGCGTGGTGGCGACGGTCCAATAGGCGGCGGGGGCGATCAGCGGCGACGTGCTCTGTACGACCATCATTCCGCCGGGCGCGAGCAGGCGACGCAGCTCGGCATAGAAGCTCTGGGTGTAAAGCTTGCCGATCGAATAATCGACCGGGTCGGGCAGGTCGACGATGATCGCGTCATAGCGCCCGCGCGCGCTGCGCGCCCACAGGAACGCGTCGGTGTTGACGATGGCCAGCCGCGGGTCGGACAGCGATCCCCGATTGAGGCGCGCGAGCGCGGCGGTGTTGCGGAACAGGCCGGTGACCGCCCCGTCCAGATCGACCAGCGTCACGCGCTCGACGCTGGGATGGCGGAACACTTCGCGCGCAGCCAGCCCGTCGCCGCCGCCCAGGATCAGTACCTCGCGCGGATGAGCGACCCGGCCGAGCGCGGGATGCACGAGGGCTTCGTGATAGCGATATTCGTCGCGCGCGGCGAATTGCAGGTTGCCGTTGAGGTAGAGGCGCAGATCGTCGCCCGACTGGGTCAGCACGATGCGCTGATAGCGGCTCGACCTGGCATAGATCACCGGTTCGCCATAGCCGGCGACTTCGCCGATGCGCTGCAGCCGCTCGGCCGCGACGAAGCCGGCGGCGAGGGCGACCAGGATCGCGACCGCCGTCACTTTCTCCATCGTCATCCGCGCCGCGCGCGGCAGCCATAGCAGGAGCGCGAGCGCCACCGCCGCATTGGCGAAGCCGAACAGGAATCCGGTGCGGATCATCCCCAGCTGCGGCATCAGCACCAGCGGGAACAGGATCGATGCCGCGAGCGCGCCGACATAGTCGAAGGTCAGCACGCTCGACACCGTCTCGCGAAAGTCGAAGTCGCGCAGGATGCGGATCAGCAGCGGGATCTCCAGCCCCACCAGAAAACCGATCACCAGCACGATGCCATAGAGCACGATGCGGAAATGATCGGTCAGCGGGAACAGCATGAACAGCGCCGCCGCCGAACAGCCGCCGATCATCGCGATCAACAGCTCGACCCGTACGAACAGCCGCAACTCGCCGCGCGTGACATAGCGCGAGCACCAGCTGCCGATGCCCATCGCGAACAGATAGCTGCCGATGACGGTCGAAAACTGGGTGACGCTGTCCCCCAGCAGGTAGCTGGCGATGGTGCTGGCCAGCAGTTCGTAGATCAGCCCGCAGGTCGCGACCACGAACGCCGACAGGAGCAGCGCACCGGCGGGCGCGCTGACATGCCGGACCGCCGTGGCCGGATCGGCGTCAGCCATGAATGGCGGCGGCGATGATGATCGACAGGCCGATCGCAACCGCGCCGGCAAAGATCGCCACGGCGCTGTTCTGCTTCTTCTCGATCTCGTCCCACAATTTGCCGGGCGTCAGCACGTCGAGGATGACGAAGCCAACCACGAAGACGACGATGCCGATCACTGCATAGAGCACGGTGTTGAGCACCACCGGGAGTGTCGTGACCATGTGAATTCCCCTTATTTGTGTGTCGGACCGGAAAAGACGACGGGGCGCGGTCCCGCGCGGCCACCATCGGCGAAGGGCGACCAGGCATAGCCGGTCGCGAGCATGAACAGGCCGATCACGGCCATGCACCAGAGGGCGAAGATGAAAGTGCCCGCGCGCATCAGTCGTCGTCCTCATCGTCATCGCCGGTCGGCGCGAAGTCGCTTTCGGCGCGGCGGCGGGTCTCGAACGACGCGTGACGCAGCACGCCGATCAGCACGGGTATTGCGATCAGGATCAGTGCCAGGATGACGTTGCCGACCGACCCCGACTGCCTGCTCACGACAAACTCGATCTGCGGGTCCTGGGAATCGAGCCGCCAGTCGCCTGCCGACTGCGCGCCCAGCCAGCGTTCGGCGCGATAGTCGACGATCAGGTCATAGGTGCCCGCCGGAACGGCGGCGAAGCTGGCCGACTTGCGCCGGGAGCCTTCGCTCCAGTCGCCGTCGGAATCGCGGCCGGAATAACGCTCCGCGGTCTTGCTGGCCCCATAGCCGCGCTGATCGGCGCGGTTGACCAGCGCAAAGTCCAGCTCGACCCAGCCGTTCGACAGATCCGGCACGATTGCGCGCACGTTCACGCGCTGGCGCGCGCGGGTCAGGACGATCGGGCCGATCACCGCTTGTTGATCGGACCCGTCCGACGCGATCGGCGCGCGCTGTGCCGCCAGCCGGCTGCTGCCGCTGGTAAACAGCGCAGCCGCCACGATCACCCCGATTGCGAGCGCGGCGACCACCAATGCCTGTTTGAGCCAGGGTAGGACGGGCGACGGCTGGTGCGGCAGCGGCGGCCAGATGCGGCCGCTGCGCTCGATACCGAACGCGTCGGGCACCTCGTCGGGATCGAGCAGTTCGGACAGCGACCAATTGACTTCGCTGGCATCGGCCTCGCGCGACAACATGAAGCCGGGCGACACCCAGTCGTCGGTGCGCACCGTATCGCCGCGCTTCACTCGCCAGTAGAATTCGCCGACCACATCGTCGACCTGCGCTTCGCCATCGGCGAAGAACGGCTCCATCGGCCGCCCGTCGATCTCGGGCGCGCGGTAGCCGGTCGGCGCGACGTTCAGCTGGCGCCCCAGGCTCCAGCCGCCGCGATTGTAGATCAGCCAGCGATAGCCGTGATACGGGTTGAACAGCAGATATTCTTCCCACGGATAGGCGCCGCGCTCGCTGCGCCGCATATAGCCGATCATTTCCCACTCGACGCCGCGCAGCGTGCCGCGCGTGCCGATCGGGATGCGCAGGCGATCGCTGGCGCGCTTCCACTCGGTGACGAGCTTCACCTGCGGCTGCGACACATCGAGGATGCTGCCGCAATATTGGCAGGCAACCGTCACGGTATAGCCTGCCGCGCGCAAGGTGACGGTGCCGCCGCAGGAGGGACAGGTCAGCGCGGTGGCGGCGGGGGCCGACGCGTCAGTCATAGCGCGGCATTGTCCAGCCCTGAATGGCGCGCAGGTTGCGTGGCGACAGTTCGGCCAGCGTCACATAGCGCCCGTCATAGAAGGAGGTCGTGTCGCCATCGCGCTGGAGCGTGACGAGCCGCCCTGTGGCGGATTTGAGGTCGATCGACAGGATGCGCCAGCCCGGCGGCGCGCGGAACGGCAGCTCGCCTTCGGCGGCGATGCACTGCACGTCGCGCACGTCGGCGATCGTCATTTCCTCGCCATCGATCTCGGCTGACCCGCCGACGATTGGCGCCGCTCCTGAAACGATGCTGCGCAGCATGGGCGAGCGCAGGTCACCGACCGGGCGCTCGAAGGTCATCATGAAATCGCCCATCGCTTCGCCCAGCCATCCGGTGCGACCGTCGCCGAACAGGCACAACCACTCGTTCCACGAACCGTCGCTCCACGCCCAGCGCACCCGGCCGATCACGTCGAAGGACCGGCCTTCGAACCGGCCGGCGGTGCCGATCCGGATCGGGCTGACGTCGAAGGGCAACGCGGCCTGCACGCCCGCGATCGCCACGCCGTCGTCGCTGCGCACCAGCATCGACTTGCAATTGTCGCATACCCGCGACGGCAAGGCCGCCGACCGAAAGGTCACCGGCGCGCCGCAATTGGGGCAATCGATCGTCAGCACTGCGGCAGGATCAGCGGATGCGGCCCAGCAGCTCGGCCTTCTTCGTGTCGAACTCCGCCTGGGTGATCGCGCCCGCGGTCATCAACCGGTGGAGCTTTTCGATCTGGGCATAGGGGTCGTCGCTGGCCGATCCGCCCGCGCCGGTCGCCGCGCCGCCGCCCAGCGCGCCCGCCATCGCCTGGCCCAGCGCCATGCCGGCACCCGCGCCGACGCCCAGCCCGGCGATGCCGCCTTCCTGCGCCGCCGCCGTGCCGATCGCATCGGCCGACTGGAACTTCACGAAGCGGTCGAGATCGCCGACCACCCGCATCGACGACGCCTTGTCGAGATATTTCTGCACTTCCTCGGGCAGCGACAGGCTTTCGACGAAGAAGGTCTGGCACGACAGACCCCATTGCGCGAACGCGGGCTGGACGAGATCGCGCAGCCGCGCCGACATCGCCGCCTGGTCCGCCGCCATGTCGACGAAGGCGAATTCCGACTGGCCGAGCGCGCTGGCGAGCTGGGTCGAGATCGCCGAGCGCAGTTGATCCTCGATGTCCTCGACGCGGACCTGCGCCAGCGTGCCCATCAGCTTGGCCTGAAAGGTCGGCACGTCCTCGATCCGGAACGAATAGCCGCCGAACGCGCGGATGCGCAGCGGGCCGAATTCCTTGTCGCGCACCGTCACCGGCTGGGCGGTGCCCCATTTCAGCCCGGTCTGCTCCTTCTGGGTAAAGAACAGCACATCGGCCTTGAACGGCGATTTGAAGCCCTTGTCCCAGTTGAGCAGGGCGGTGAGCAGCGGCAGGTTGGCGGTTTCCAGCGTGTGCTGGCCCGGCCCGAACGCATCGGCGATCTGCCCCTCGTTATAGAAAAACGCGACCTGCCCCTCGCGCACCGTCAGCTGGCCGCCATTCTGGATCTCGCGATCCTGCATCGGATAGCGGATCGCCAGGACGCCGGGCTCCTCGACCCAGTCGATGACGTCGACAAACTGCTTCGACAGGAAATCGAAAATACCCATC
Source organism: Sphingomonas sp. CCH15-F11 (assembly GCF_001557005.1). Lineage (NCBI taxonomy): Bacteria > Pseudomonadati > Pseudomonadota > Alphaproteobacteria > Sphingomonadales > Sphingomonadaceae > Sphingomonas > Sphingomonas sp. CCH15-F11. The sequence goes on from NZ_LSKG01000142.1 coordinate 14,865, forward strand.
ACACCCCTCCCGGATCGGAGTATGCAGGGTAGCGGCATCGTCACGCCGTTCAAAGTCGAAAGCGCGCCGCATGGCGCGATTTCGGCGGGCACCCCGGCTGTACGGTATGTCGTCGGGTTGTCGACGCCGCGATGATCCGTGCGCGGCCACCCCGGCGCGCGTCCGGTGCCCAAAGGCGGCGTTGAAAACGCCTGCCGGCAGGAACAGGCGTTCAGCGTGCTTGTCGGTGGAATGGTGGAGCCGAGGGGGATCGAACCCCTGACCTTCGCAATGCCATTGCGACGCTCTCCCAGCTGAGCTACGGCCCCATCGTCCCGGCTGGTGCAGCCCGGGAAGGCGTCGCCCACTAATCGAGCGACGCGGTTTTGGCAAGCGCCTGCTGACGCCTGCAATTCAGTCCCGATCAGCTTTCGTCGTCGTCCTCGGGTGCCTCGACCCCCAGATCGTCGTCACCGCCCAGGTCGACATCGTCGTCTGCGGGCGTGTCGTCGTCGGCCTCGATGTCCAGTTCGTCGTCACCCAGGTCCGTATCCTCGGTCTTCGCGACCGCGGCCGGGTTCTTCGCCGCTTCATAGGGCAGCGGCTGCTTCGACTTCAGGATCGGCTCGGGTTCCCAGGCGTAGCCGCAATTGATGCAGGTGACCAGATCGTCCTTCGTCAGATCATAGAAACGCGTCGCACATTTCGGGCACGTGCGCTTCGTGCCCCATTCCGGCTTCACCATGTGTCGCCTCTACCTTTCAAGAATGCGATGATCGCAGGGCGGGCCCCGCAAAGTGGGGCGCGCCTTGCCATAGCGCAACGCCGCTGTCAAAAGCCCGCTGCCCATGTCCGCTTCCCCCCATTCCCGCCCGATGACGATCGCCGCGCGCGGCGCGCTGAAGGGCGCGTTCCACGTGCCGGGCGACAAGTCGATCAGCCACCGTGCCCTGATGTTTTCCGCGCTCGCGGTGGGCACCAGTCGCATCCGCGGCCTGCTGGAGGGCGAGGACGTGCTCGCGACCGCCGCGGCGCTGCGCGCGATGGGCGCGCGGATCGAACGCCGCGACGACGGCGAATGGGTGGTCGATGGCGTCGGTGTCGGCGGGCTGCTCCAGCCGGCCGGTGCGCTCGACATGGGCAATTCGGGAACGTCGACCCGGCTGCTGATGGGGCTGGTAGCCGCGCACCCGATCACCGCGACCTTTATCGGCGACGCATCGCTGTCGGCGCGGCCGATGGCACGCGTCATCGATCCGCTGACCCGAATGGGCGCCGACATCGCCGCATCGCCGGGCGGCCGGCTGCCGCTGATGGTGCGGGGCATCTGTCCCGCGGTGCCGATCGAATACCTGCTGCCCGTCGCCTCCGCCCAGGTCAAGTCGGCGGTGCTGCTTGCCGGGCTCAACACGCCGGGCATCACGCGCGTGATCGAGCCGGTGGCGACGCGCGACCATAGCGAGCGGATGCTCGCCGGCTTCGGCGCGCAGGTGACGATCGAGCCCGGTCCGGCGGGCCGCATCATCTCGATCACCGGCGAGGCCGAACTGGCCCCCCAGACGATCACCGTGCCGGGCGATCCGTCCTCGGCGGCATTCTGGCTGGTCGCGGGCTCGATCGTGCCCGGGTCCGACATCGTCATCGGCAATGTCGGCATGAACGCGACGCGCACCGGCATCGTGACCGCGCTCCGGGCGATGGGGGCGTCGATCGACGCGCAGGACGCGCGGGTCGTCGGTGGCGAGCCGGTCGCGGACCTGCGCGTCCGCCATGCGCCGCTGCGCGCGATCGACGTGCCGCCTGAACTCGCCCCCAGCATGATCGACGAATATCCGGTGCTGTTCGTCGCCGCCGCCCTTGCCGCGGGGCGGACGGTCGCGCGCGGGGCGGAGGAGCTGCGCGTCAAGGAATCGGATCGCATTGCCGCCATGGCGACGGCGCTGACCGCGGCGGGCGCGCGAATCGAGGAGTTTCCCGATGGACTGGCGATCACCGGCACGGGTGGCGATCCGCTGCCCGGGGGCGGCACGATCGAATCGAAACTGGATCATCGCATCGCGATGGCGATGACGGTCGCGGGGCTGGCGTGCCGCGCGCCGCTGACGATCGATGACGTGGCACCCGTCGCCACCAGCTATCCGGCGTTTTTCGACACGCTTGACCTGCTGGCCGGTTGAGTGTTCGCTGCCGTCGACATGACAACCGGACCTATCGTCGCATGATCATCGCCGTCGATGGCCCGGCTGCGTCGGGCAAGGGGACGATCGCCCGCGCGCTCGCGCGGCACTATGGCTTGCCGCATCTCGACACCGGGCTGCTGTATCGCGCGGTCGCGGCCACCGTTCTGCGTGAGGAGCTCGACCCGGAGAAGGAGGCCGACGCGGTCGCCGCCTGCGATTTCGACGATCGGCTGTTCGACGACCCGGCGCTGCGCGGTGAGGAGGTCGGACGCGCGGCCTCGATCGTGTCGGCGCATCCGCTGGTGCGCTCGGCGCTGCTCCAGCGCCAGCGGCGGTTTGCCGCGCAACCGGGCGGCGCGGTGCTCGACGGGCGCGACATCGGAACGGTGATCGCGCCGGATGCCGACGCCAAGCTGTTCGTGCGGGCGACGCCGATGATCCGCGCCCAGCGTCGCCTGGGCGACCTGCGTGCCATGGGATCGAGCGTCAGTCTGGACCGCGTGCTCGCCGACATCCGCGCGCGCGACGAACGTGACAGCCGCCGTGCGACCGCCCCGCTGGTCGCGGCCGCGGACGCGGTCGTCCTCGACACCAGCTTCCTCGCGATCGATGCGGCGATCCAGCGCGCCATCGCAATCGTCGAGGCGAAGCGGGTCGGCGCCAGCGTCGCGCCCACCGGGGCGGGGCAGCGGCCGGCGTCCTGAAGCGGCGTTCAGTAGGGCGAACGCAGGTCGGCGACCCATCCCGTACGGACCGCCGGGGTGGCATTGCGCGGTTTGCGCGCCTGTTCGATATCGACCTGCTGATCGAACTGGACGCCCGCCTGGCGCGCATTGGCCCACATCACCGTGGCGGTGAGGCCGGTCACCTGTCCCATGTCGATCGCCAGGCGATCGCCCGGCTTCAACGCGTCCTCATGGTCAAGGCAGGCACCGTGCGCGGACAGGTTGCGCACGCGCAGATCGCCGATCATTCCGCGCCCCGCGACCACGGTCACGGCACGCAGGATCACCGAGGCACGCGGTTCCCGCTCGCTAGGCTCATCTACGCTCGCCATGCGGGAAGCTTAGCGACTTAGGGTTAACCGGCCGTTTCCATCCGTGACATTTTCGTTATGTTTCGGCAGGATGGATGGCGCGCAGCGAGGGTTGCCCGCATCACCTTGCCTTTGCGCGGCGGTTGCGTTATGCGCCGCGCGTCTGACGAGCGGGTGCTCGCGGTCGGGGAGGCGCGGAGAACATGATTCTCTCGCGCCCTTTTTCGCTTTTTCGGGCGCAAATCTCCTTCGGCACGCCCGGTCGCGCGGATGCCGTATCGGCATGGGGCCGGTGGGGCAAATCGGCCACCAAGACCGCCGGAGACAACCGGCCGGCCGGAAACGAACGAACAGGATCTCACGCTCTATGGCCACTTCGGCAAATCCCAGCCGCGATGATTTCGCAGCACTTCTCGAACAGACGCTCGGCACCGCCGACAGCTTTGAAGGCCGCGTCGTCATCGGCACCGTCACCGGCATCGAAAACGACCTGGCGGTCATCGACGTCGGGCTGAAGTCCGAAGGCCGCGTGCCGCTGCGCGAATTCGCCGCGCCCGGCCAGAAGGCCGAACTGAAGGTCGGCGACGAAGTCGAGGTCTATGTCGACCGCGTCGAGAATGCGAACGGCGAAGCGATGCTGAGCCGCGACCGCGCCCGCCGCGAAGCCGCGTGGGACAAGCTGGAAACCGAATTCGCCAAGACCGCCCGCGTCGAGGGCGTCATCTTCGGCCGCGTCAAGGGCGGCTTCACCGTCGACCTGAACGGCGCCGTCGCCTTCCTGCCCGGCAGCCAGGTCGACATCCGCCCCGTGCGCGACGTCACCCCGCTGATGGACATTCCGCAGCCCTTCCAGATCCTGAAGATGGATCGCAAGCGCGGCAACATCGTCGTCTCGCGTCGCGCGGTGCTCGAGGAAACTCGCGCCGAGCAGCGTTCGGGCCTGATCCTCAGCCTGACCGAAGGCCAGGTGATCGACGGCGTGGTCAAGAACATCACCGATTACGGCGCGTTCGTCGACCTGGGTGGCATCGACGGCCTGCTGCACGTCACCGACCTGTCCTACAAGCGCGTCAACCACCCCTCCGAGGCCCTGGAAATCGGCCAGACCGTCCGCGTCCAGATCATCCGCATCAACCGCGACACCCAGCGCATCTCGCTGGGCATGAAGCAGCTGGAAAGCGATCCCTGGGACGGCGCGATCGCCAAGTATCCGGTCGGCGCCAAGCTGTCGGGCCGCGTCACCAACATCACCGAATATGGTGCGTTCGTCGAGCTGGAGGCCGGCATCGAGGGCCTGGTCCATGTCAGCGAAATGAGCTGGACCAAGAAGAACGTCCATCCCGGCAAGATCGTGTCGACCAGCCAGGAAGTCGATGTCGTCGTGCTCGAGGTCGACGAGGACAAGCGCCGCATCTCGCTGGGCCTCAAGCAGGCTCAGGCGAATCCGTGGGAAAAGTTCGCGGAGGAGCATCCGGTCGGTTCGACCGTCGAGGGCGAAGTCAAGAACGCGACCGAATTCGGCCTGTTCATCGGCCTGGACGGCGACGTCGACGGCATGGTGCACATGTCGGACATCGCCTGGGGCATTTCGGGCGAGGACGCGCTCAACCTGCATCGCAAGGGCGAGACCGTCCAGGCGGTCGTGCTGGCGATCGAGCCCGACAAGGAGCGCATCTCGCTTGGCATGAAGCAGCTCGAGCGCGGCGGTCCGTCGGTCGGCGGCGCGGCAGCGACCGGCGAGCGGCTCAACAAGAACGCCATCGTCACCGTCACCGTACTCGAAGTCCGCGACGCCGGGCTTGAGGTTCAGGCGGGCGAAGACGGCGCGACCGGCTTCATCAAGCGCACCGACCTTGGGCGCGACCGCGACGAGCAGCGCCCCGAGCGCTTCCAGGTCGGCCAGAAGTTCGACGCGATGGTCACCGGGGTCGATCGCTCGAAGAAGCCGACCTTCTCGATCAAGGCGATGCAGATCGCCGAAGAGAAGCAGGCGGTCGCCCAGTACGGTTCGTCCGACTCGGGCGCGTCGCTCGGCGACATTCTGGGCGAGGCCCTGAAGGCGCGCAACGAACAGCGTTGATTCGAGACCGCGGCGGGGCCTTCGGGTCCCGCCGCGCCTCGATTTTGGTCACCTGCCCCGAAAGCCAGCTTGATTCAGATCAAGAAACCAGCTTATCATGCGACAGCCCGAGAAGAATGACGGCGATGTTGTTTTCGCGTACATTTTTTCACCGCATGGCCGTGGGGCATAACATGATCCGTTCGGAACTCGTTCAGATGCTCGCCAACGACAATCCTGAATTGTCGTTGCGTGAGGTCGAGCAGGTCGTCACGATCTTTTTCGATGAAATCACCAGCCGGCTGACCGCCGAAGGGCGCGTCGAACTGCGCGGCTTCGGTGCGTTCTCCACCCGCGCGCGCGATGCGCGGGTCGGCCGCAATCCGCGCACCGGTGAGACGGTGTCGGTCGACGCCAAGCGCGTCCCCTATTTCAAGCCCGGCAAGGAAATGCGCCTGCGCCTCAACATGTGAGGTGCCGACCGTTCCGCGTGACCGCGAAACTCGCTCGCGCAACGCCGCCCGCTATGGCATCGCAGCGCGCGCGGCACGCGGACGTGGCGAAATCGGTAGACGCAGCGGACTTAAAATCCGCTTGGGCAACCAGTGCGGGTTCAAGTCCCGCCGTCCGCACCAGTCGCCTGATCGAGCTGTCGCGGCGCGGCAGGCACAGCGGATGATGGCAAATCATCGAACGCGCACCCCGAGCGACTGACCGGCATGGATACCGGCGCAAAACACAGCCAGCCTGCCCCCGTCACCCCGGCTTTGTGCCGGGTTTCGCTGCCTGATCCGGCGCGAGAAGAAACGTGACCCCGGATCAGACCCGGGGCGACGGCAAATCCGGGGCCAAGGTCGCTCAGTCGCTCCGGTCAAGCCTCGCGTAGCGCGTGGACGCGCGTGAGACTATTCCGCGGCCACCAGATCGACGTCGGCGCGATCGGCCAGCGGATATTCCAGCCGGGTCAGCATTTCCTTTGGCACCACCTGCCAGAACTGGCCGATCACCCGGTCCCAGTCCTCGAGCAGTCCGCCCGACCATTTGCTGTCCGTCGCGCGATGATGCTGCTCGATCAGGTCGCGCAATATCCCTGCCCAGTGCGCCGACGCGATGCGTTGCCACGTGATGCTTTCGGGATTGGCGAGCCGCGCAAAGCTGTTGTCGCTGTCGAGGACGAACGCCATGCCGCCGGTCATCCCCGCGCCGAAATTGACGCCGACCCGTCCGAGCACGACCGCAATCCCGCCGGTCATGTACTCGCAGCCATTGGCGCCGCACCCTTCGACCACGACCTGGGCACCCGAATTGCGCACAGCGAAACGCTCACCCGCCTGACCGGCAGCGAACAGCCGGCCGGTGGTCGCGCCATACAGCACGGTGTTGCCGACGATCGTGTTGTCCTGGCTGGCGAGCGGCGAGGACACCATCGGCCGCACCACGATCGTGCCGCCCGACAGCCCCTTGCCGACATAATCATTGGCATCGCCGAACACCTCGAGCGTGATACCGCGGCACAGGAACGCGCCGAGCGACTGGCCAGCGCTGCCGCGCAGCCGGACATGGATGTGCCCGTCGGCGAGCTTGTCCATGCCGAAGGTGCGCGTCACCTCGCTCGACAGTCGCGTGCCGACCGCGCGGTGCGTGTTGCGCACCGAATAGGTGAGCTGCATCTTTTCCCCGCGTGAGAATACCGCGGCGGCATCGCGGATCATCTGCGCGTCCAGGCTGTCGGGCACCTCGTTCCGGAAGGTCGACAGGCTGAACTTGCGCTCGACATCGGGTGCGTCGACCTTGGCTAGGATCGGGTTGAGATCGAGATCGTCGAGATGCTCGGCCCCGCGCGAGACTTGCTTCAACAGCTCGGTCCGCCCGATCACCTCGTCGAGCGAGCGCACGCCCAGCCGCGCGAGAATCTCACGCACTTCCTCGGCGATGAAGGTCATCAGGTTGATGACCTTTTCGGGCGTGCCGACGAATTTCTGGCGCAGCTTGTCGTCTTGCGTGCACACGCCGACCGGGCAGGTGTTGGAGTGGCACTGGCGCACCATGATGCAGCCCATCGCCACCAGGCTGAGCGTGCCGATGCCGAACTCCTCCGCGCCCAGGATGGCGGCGATGACGATGTCGCGCCCGGTCTTCAAGCCGCCATCGGTGCGCAGCTTCACCCGCCCGCGCAGGCCGTTGAGTGTCAGCGTCTGGTTGACTTCGCTCAGCCCCATTTCCCACGGCGTGCCGGCATATTTGATGCTCGTCTGGGGGCTGGCCCCGGTACCGCCGACATGGCCGGAGACCAGGATGACGTCGGCATGCGCCTTGGCGACGCCCGCCGCGACCGTGCCGATGCCCGCCGAGCTGACCAGCTTCACGCACACCCGTGCGCGCGGGTTGATCTGCTTCAGGTCGTAGATGAGCTGCGCCAGGTCCTCGATCGAATAGATGTCGTGATGGGGCGGGGGGGAGATCAGCGTGACGCCCGGCGTCGAATGCCTCAGTCGCGCGATGAACTCGGTGACCTTGAACCCGGGCAGCTGCCCGCCTTCGCCGGGCTTCGCGCCCTGCGCCACCTTGATCTCGATCTCCTCGCACGCGTTGAGATATTCGGCGGTGACGCCGAACCGCCCCGATGCGACTTGCTTGATGACCGAATTGGCGTTGTCGCCGTTTTCGTACGGCTGGTACCGGATGCGGTCCTCGCCACCCTCGCCCGACACCGCCTTCGCCCCGATCCGGTTCATTGCGATCGCCAGCGTCTCGTGCGCCTCCGGGCTCAGCGCGCCCAGGCTCATGCCCGGCGTCACGAAACGCTTGCGGATCTCGGTGATCGCCTCGACCTGGTCGATCGCCATCCCCTCCGCGGGGAAGTTGAACTCGAGCAGATCGCGCAGATAGATGGGCGGCAGCTCGCGCACTCCGCGCGAAAACTGCAGATAGGTCGAATAGCTGTCGGTGCCGACCGCGGTCTGCAGCAGGTGCATCAGCTGTGCCGAATAGGCGTGCGCCTCCCCGCCCGCGCGCTGGCGATAGAAGCCGCCGATCGGCAACGTCACCACCGATTTGTCGAACGCGGCCTCGTGACGCTCGCTGGCATTGACGTAGAGCGAGGCATAGCCCTCGCCCGAGATCTTCGCCGGCATGCCGGGAAACAGGTCGTTGACCAGGGCGCGGCTGAGGCCCACCGCCTCGAAATTATAGCCGCCGCGATAGCTGGAGATCACCGCGATCCCCATCTTCGACATGATCTTGAGCAGCCCTTCCTTGATCGCGGTGCGATGCCGTTCCAGGCATTGTTCGATCGACAGGTCGCCGAACAGCCCGCGTGCCTGGCGGTCGACGATGGCGGCTTCGGACAGATAGGCGTTGACCGTCGTCGCGCCGACCCCGATCAGCACCGCATAGTAATGCGTGTCGAGGCATTCGGCGGCGCGAACGTTGACGCTGGCATAGGAGCGCAGCCCCTTGCGCACGAGGTGCGTGTGCACCGCCGCCGCGGCGAGCACGCCGGGAATGCCGACCTGCTCCGCACAGATCGCCTCGTCGGTCAGGAACAGCTCGCTGCGGCCCTCGCGCACCGCCTGTTCGGCCTGCGCGCGGATGCGGGCGATCGCGGCGCGCAGCCCTTCGGGGCCGCTGCCGGCGGGGAAGGTGCAGTCGATGTCAGCGGCGGTCGCGCCGAAATAGCCTTTCAACCGATGCCATTCCCGGTTGGTCAGCACCGGGCTGTCGAGCACCAGCACCGGATTGGCGCGCGGTTCGTCGTCCAGGATGTTGGCCAGATTGCCGAAGCGGGTCTTGAGCGACATGACGTGACGCTCGCGCAGGCTGTCGATCGGCGGGTTCGTCACCTGGCTGAAATTCTGGCGAAAGAACTGGCTGATGATCCGCGGCTTGTCGCTGATAACGGCGAGCGGCGTATCGTCGCCCATCGAGCCCACCGCTTCCTTGGCGCTTTCGACCATCGGCGACAGGATCAGCTCCATGTCCTCCAGCGTCTGGCCCGCCGCGACCTGCCGCCGCGCCAAGTCAGCGCGGTCATAGCCGCCATCGGCAGCGCCCGCCACATCGGGCAGGTCGGCGATCGTCAGAAACTTTCCGATCATGGCCGGATAATCGGCCTCGCCCGCCAGCTTGTCCTTGATCGCGCGATCGGCGAACAGCACGCCCTGATCCAGATCGACCGCGATCATCTGGCCGGGGCCGAGGCGGCCCTTCTCGATCACGCTCGCCTCGGGCACGACGACCATGCCAGCTTCCGAACCGACGATCAGCAGCCCGTCGCTCGTCCGCGTGTAGCGCAGCGGGCGCAGCGCGTTGCGGTCGGTGCCGGCAACCGCCCAGCGGCCATCGGTCATCGCAAGCGCGGCCGGGCCGTCCCATGGCTCCATCACGCTCGCCAGATACTCGTACATCGCGCGATGATCGGGCGGCAGGTCGCTGCGCCCCTGCCATGCTTCGGGCACCAGCATCAGCTTGGCGGTCGGCGCGTCGCGACCCGAACGACAGATCGCCTCGAACACCGCGTCCAGCGCGGCGGTGTCGCTCGCGCCCGCGGGAATCACCGGCTTGATGTCCTCGCTGCGTTCACCGAACGCGATCGAGGCCATCTTGATCTCGTGGCTCTTCATCCAGTTCTTGTTGCCGCGGATCGTATTGATTTCGCCATTATGCGCCAGGCATCGGAACGGCTGGGCCAGCCACCATTGCGGAAAGGTGTTGGTCGAATAACGCTGGTGAAAGATCGCGACGCGGCTTTCGAACCGGTCGTCGTTCAGGTCGGGATAGAAATCCGACAGGCTCTCGGCCAGGAACAGCCCCTTGTAGATGATCGAGCGGCACGACAGCGAGCAGACATAAAAGCCGCTGATCTGCGCGGCGATCACTTGGCGCTCGATGCGGCGGCGAACGAGGTAGAGGTTCTTCTCGAACTCCGCCGCGCTCACCTCGTCGGGCATCGGGCCGGCGATCATGATCTGCTCGATCTCGGGCCGGGTCGCCTGCGCCTTCTGGCCGATCACCGAGACATCGACCGGCACCTGGCGCCAGCCGTAGATGGTGTAGCCCGCGTCGATGATCTCGCTCTCGACGATCGTCCGGCACGTCTCCTGCGCGCCAAGGTCGGTGCGTGGCAGGAACACCATGCCGACTGCCAGCCGGTTGGGCAGCACCTTGTGCCCCGAATTGACGATCGCATCGTCGAAGAAGCGCAACGGCAGATCGACATGCAGCCCCGCGCCGTCGCCGGTGCGGCCGTCCGCGTCGACGGCGCCGCGATGCCACACCGCGCGCAACGCATCGATGGCGGATCGCACGACGCGCCGTGACGCCCGGCCATCGGTGGCCGCGACCAGGCCGACGCCGCACGCATCGCCTTCGAACTCGGGCCGATACATGCCGTCACGCGCCAGGCGGGCGCGTTCCAAATCCAAGTGGATGGCTTCTTCGGTCATAACTTCCTGCTGCTAAGCCGCTTCATGTAGTTCACTTTTTCGATCGCAATTTCGAAAGGTGCGCGTTCATTGCCGCTTGAACGACCGCTTTCAGTCTTGCGTCGGACTTGGCGATCAAAGCAGTGGCCCAGTCAGCTGACATTCTCTGCAGTGGCGGCCCAAGCACCGCGATCTTTTTGAACGCGCTGGTGCCTGCAAATTGAAGGAGCGCGGGTTGATCCTCAGGCCCCATCGCCGCGACGGCGCTCTGCTGCCCCGAGGTCGAAATCGCATCTAAGCTGCTGCCACGCGCCCCGGCGACCCCAGCGCGGATAAGCTTCTGGCCAGTCGGCGAGCCATAAAATCTGTTGGCGTCCCGCGCCTCTTGTGGGGTCAGGTTCTTCCTCAACTCGGCAAGGATGATCCCGCGAATTTCGGGGTATCCTTCGCGCAATATGGCGAGCGTTTCGTTCTTGCCCGCAGTCCCTACGACTTTCGTGATCCCAGGGAACCGTGCTTCGAGCGCTTCACCGCCATTAGCAGCCAAGCCCTTGTTGAAAGATGCCTCGAAATTGGCAGCCCCTGATGACAGGATGTCGGCCTCAGCGGCGATATAGCCGACGAGTTCACTATAGACGGCTTGATCCTCGCTCAATGAGCTTGCCGGCGCTGTCGAGCTTTGAACGGGCGTCGAGGTGCTTTGGATCAAAGCAACCGTGATTAGCGTCGTTGGCCAAATCATGCCGCCACCTGCTCGGTTTCCGCCGTCCGCGCCTTCGCCTTCAGAAAAGCGTGCATTTTGTCGCTGACGTCGCGGCCGTCGCGGATCGCCCAGACGACCAGGCTGGCGCCGCGCACGATGTCGCCGGCGGCGAACACGCCGTCGATGCTGGTCATCATCGTGCGCTGGTCGACGCGCACCGTGCCCCAGCGGGTGACGCCCAGCTCACCCGATCCGAACAGGCTCGGCAAATCCTCCGCATCATAGCCCAGCGCCTTGATGACTAAATCGGCGTCCAGCGTGAACTGGCTGTCCGGCTCGGGCTCGGGTGCGCGGCGGCCGCTGGCGTCGGGTGCACCCAGCCGCATCCGCGCGGCGCGCACGCCATTGATCTGGCCACCCCCGGTGAAGCCTTCGGGGGCGGAGAGCCAGACGAACTCGACGCCTTCCTCTTCCGCATTGGCGACTTCGCGCTGGCTGCCGGGCATGTTGGCGCGGTCACGGCGGTACAGGCACTTGACCGACTTCGCGCCCTGGCGGACCGCGGTGCGCACGCAATCCATCGCGGTGTCGCCGCCGCCGATCACCACGACATGCTTGCCCGCGGCATTCAGGCTGCCATCGTCGAACGCCGGCACCGCGTCGCCGAACCCTTTGCGATTGGACGCGGTCAGATAGTCGAGCGCCTCGACCACGCCGTCGGCCCCCACGCCGGGTGCCTTGATCTCGCGCGGCTTGTAGACCCCGGTCGCGATCAGCACCGCGTCGTGCTGCTGACGCAGCGCCTCCAGGCTCGCGTCGCGCCCGACCTCGAAATTGGCATGGAAGACGATGCCGCCGGCGGCCAGCCGCTCGACCCGGCGAGTGACCACGTGCTTTTCCAGCTTGAAGCCCGGAATGCCATAGGTCAGCAGCCCGCCGGCGCGATCATAGCGGTCATAGACATGGACGTCATAGCCCATGACGCGCAGATATTCCGCCGCGCTCAGTCCCGCCGGTCCCGCGCCGATGATGCCTACCGACTGCCCGCGCGGGCGACCGGGCACCAGCGGCTCGACCCAGCCCTGTTCCCAGGCGGTATCAGTGATGAACTTTTCCACCGACCCGATCGTCACTGCGCCATGGCCGGTGAATTCGATCACGCAATTGCCTTCGCAGAGCCGGTCCTGCGGACAGATGCGCCCGCAAATCTCGGGCATGGTCGAGGTCGAATTGCTCAGCGCATAGGCCTCGCGCAGCCGACCCTCCGCGGTCAGGCGCAACCAGTCGGGGATATGATTCTGGAGCGGGCAGTGGACCGAGCAATAGGGCACGCCGCATTGCGAACAGCGTCCCGCCTGATCCTCCGCGCTGGGCGGCGCGTAGCGTTCGGCGATCTCGCGGAAATCGCTCGCGCGGTGCCCTGCGTCGCGCTTGGGCGGATAGGCCTGCGCCCGATCGACGAACTGGAGGAGCTTTTCACTGGCCATGACTTGATCCCGGGTTTCGCGCGCCATTTAGCTTCACGATGCGCGGGAGTCACGCAAAAAACGACCAATATATCAGCTATACTTACCTATATCTTGCGGTATCCCCTTAATCTCGGGATCGTTGTCATTCCATATTCGACAACAAAGGCCCGAAACGGACCTTTAACGTTGGAGCAGCCAGACCAATGCGGTTGCGCCCACCACGATGCGGTACCAGGCAAAGGGCGCGAACCCGTAACGCCCGACAATGGCGACGAATATTCTAACCACGATCAGGGCGGTCACGAACGCCGCGCCGAAGCCGATCGCAATCGCGCCCAGATCGTCGAGACTGAGCAGCGCGCGGTCTTTCCACAGCGCATAAGCGGTCGCCGCCGCCATCGTCGGTACCGCCAGAAAGAAGCTGAACTCGGCCGCGGTGCGCCGCTCGACCCCCATCAGCAGCGCGCCCATGATCGTCGCGCCCGAACGGCTGACGCCGGGCAGCATCGCAAGGCACTGCACGATGCCGATCGACAGCGCGGTGCCGAACGGCATTGCTTCGACGGCCTCGAACCGCACCCGTTTGACCATGCGCTCGATGGCCAGGATCAGCACCCCGCCGACGATCAGCGCGACGGCGACGATGACCGGCCTTTCCAGAGCCGCACGCACCGCGTCATAGACCAGCACGCCGATCACGAGCGCGGGGGCGAAACCGAGCAGGATGTTGCGCGTGAACATCACGTCGGGTCGCCGCCATGCGATCAGGCCCGTGCCGACATCCCAGAATCGCCGCCAGTAAACGACGATCACCGCCAGGATCGCGCCGAGCTGGATCGCGATCTTGAACGTCGCCGAACCTTCGCCGGTAAATCCCAGCAACTCGCCCGCCAGGATCAGGTGCCCGGTCGACGATACCGGCAGAAATTCGGTCAGCCCCTCCAGAATGCCGAGCAGGATGACGGTCAGCAGGTCGTGCATTCAGGGGCTCCGGTCGGTGCGGCAACGACCCCCGCACCGATCGGCGGCGGGTCGAACGGGCAGGGGGCGGGGTCAGTTGCCGACGCGCGCGGCGAACCGGCCATGCTTGCGATACTGCACCAGATAGGCGGGCGCCACCGCCGACATCGGCGTGGGATCGATGCCGAACGCCCGGATGCCCTCGGCCTGCGGCGAAACGACATTGTCGGCCTGCAGCATCCGCCACTGGTCCTTCGTGATCGGTGCGCCCGGCAGGAAGCCCAGCGACGCGATCGCCGCGCCGGCCGCGTCGGGCAGATCGACGATCACACGCCCGCGCCCCGTTTCGTCGTTGATCCATCGCACCAGCGCGCCCATCGTGATCACGTCGGGACCGCCCAGCTCGAACGTCGTGCCGCCATAGGCGCCGGGATCGGCCAGCGCCGCGACCGCAGCGGCCGCGACATCGCCGACATAGACCGGCTGAAAGCGCGTGTCCGGCTTCAGCACCGGCACGACCGGCGCGGTCGCGATCAGCCCCGCGAACCGGTTGATGAACTGGTCTTCACGTCCGAACACGATCGACGGGCGCAGGATCGTGGCGGCGGGGAAAGCCGCACGCACTGCGGCCTCGCCCTCGCCCTTCGACCGGCCATAGGCCGACGCCGATCGTGCATCCGCCCCGATCGCGGAGATATGGACCAGCGCGCCGCATCCGGCCGCCGCCGCAGCGCGCGCGACATTCTCCGCGCCCTGGCGCTGAACCGCGTCGAACCGGCCGTTCAGGATGCCGACCAGGTTGACGACGCCGTCCGCCCCGGCGAGCGCGCGCGCGACGCTGTCCGCACGGGTCAGGTCGGTCGCGACGAACTGGGTCTGGCCGACTGCGCCCTGCGTTTTCAGGAACAGCGCGGATCGCGGGTCGCGCTGGGCGACGCGCACGCGATGCCCGGCGCGCAACAGGTCCTGCGCGACATAGCGGCCCAGAAATCCGCCGCCACCGAACAGCGTGATGAGTTGGTCGGTCATTCCTGTCCTCGGTCCCCGCAATGGGCTGATGGCTTTACCGCATCGCCCTTGCCGTCTGTCGCGCCAAACGGCAAGTCGCGACGCGCCGCAGGCGCTACGTAGGCGCGCCGCAAAGGCCGGGCGGGCAGGGCGGGGCAGGCGCACGCCTCGCCCGAGCGACCCCGCAGGCCTGGCGGCGTTTTTCCATACCGACCCCCAATCAAGCCGGTTGACATCCGTATTCGCCCCCCCTAGGTCGCGCCTCCTACCCCGTGCCCAGATGGCGGAATTGGTAGACGCACCAGCTTCAGGTGCTGGCGCTCGCAAGGGCGTGGAGGTTCGAGTCCTCTTCTGGGCACCAATACTGGCTTTGGATACGTCCAGTAATCGACTGGTTTCACAGCATTTTTATACCGAGAATCGCCAGACACCGTCTGGCGAAATCCGGCTAAGGGCAACAGCAGCGGCAACAAATGTTGCTCTTACTGTTGCCCTCGGATCGACCCGGCCTTGCTGGGAAAACGACCATGCTGAACTACCTCCAGATCAACGCTGCTAAGCCGAGGGAAAAGGCTTGGCGACGCCCTTTTGACGCTTGGCTACGGATCGTTTCCCGATGTGGTGGGAGGCGCATGGAACGGGCAGGGCAAGCTCATGGCTCTGGCCGCGACCATCGCCATCGCTGGGCATCTGCACTTCGGGCTGCGCCGGATCGGCCTGACCCTCTCGCCCGCCGCGGGCAGTCTGAAGGCCGCGGCAATCGTTGCTGCGGCCTATTGCGGCTTCTTTGTCGTGATCGCCATGCTCTTCCCTGCCGACCCGCCCAGTACGGAAGATGTCGCATTCCAGACGACGATGCCCGGTCTGGACGAAGAACTATTCTATCGGGGACTCCTGCTGTTCGCGCTCGACCAGGCGTTCCGGGGGCGCAAGCAGTTGCTGGGGGTCGATTGGGGCTGGGGGGCGGTGCTGTCATGCCTGCTGTTCGGCATGACGCATGCGTTCGGCTATTCCGATGGGGCCTTCGCATTCGATCCCCTACCATGGCGCTCACCGCCATTCCTTCCTTCATCGCGGTATGGCTGCGCCTGCGCACCGGCAGCCTGCTGCTCCCCGTTGTGCTGCGCAATTTCGGCAACACGCTTTACTTCATCATCTGAAGTGAAGCGTCAGCCACGGCTTGATCGGGCTTGGGTATCGTTGGAGAGTTTGGGCGTGACCACCAACTCATTTTCAATCCGGGGAGGCCGGCAGCGGGTGACCGCCGTCAAAGCGTGTTCTGCCCTGAGTTTTGCGCGCCATTCGCACGATGAATATGGCGTCGGCCTGATGCTGGCTGGCGCTCAACGGTCCTGGAGCGGCAGGGGGCATGTCGAGGCCTTTGCTGGCGACCTCATCACGGTGAACCCCGGTGAAGTGCATGACGGCATGGCGATCGGCGATAGCCGCAAATGGGCCATGCTCTATCTCGATACGGACAAGGTGAGCGCCATCGCGGCCGATATCCACGAAGGCAAGCGCAGCGAAACAGAGTTTACCCGTCCGGTGCTTCAGAACGTGGTGGCTGCCCATAGGTTTGCCGCCGCTTACGCAGCCCATGAGCGCGGCAATGAAGATGCCATGGATGAGCAGCTCATCCTGCTTTTGGCCGGAATGCTGGGCGATCCGAGAACATCCCGGGCAAGGGCGCCGCAGTCGATTGACCGGGTCAAGGAACGGATCGACGCTGATCCAGCCGCCGATCATCCACTCGACGAGTTGGCGCAGATATCAGGGACCAGCAGGTTCAAAACGCTGCGTGGTTTTGCCGCTCTGACGGGCCTCACCCCGCACGCTTATATCATTCAGCGTCGGCTCGACCTCGCCAAAGCCTTGATCCGCAGCGGTGTTGGCCTCGCCCAAGCTGGCAGCGAAGCGGGCTTTGCCGACCAGAGCCATTTTCATCGCACATTCGTTCGGCGCTTTGGCATGACCCCCGGTGCCTATGCTGCTGCCATGCGTTGAGCGTCTGCAATTTCCTTCAAGATCGCGCTGCACCTCCCGAATAAATCGACTCCATTGCAACTGCGGGGAGCAGATCATTGGAGCATCGTGCAGAAGCGATGGGATCGGGCGCCATCAGGCCATGTGCCGAGCATGAAAATCAGGCGATCATGGCCATCATCAACGAAGCGGCGATGGCGTATAAGGGCGTGATCCCGGCCGATCGCTGGCATGATCCGTATATGCCCCTGGATGCGTTAGAGGCCGAGATCGCTGCCGGTGTGCGCTTCACGGGCTACGCCATCGATGGTCTGCTCGTCGGCGTGATGGGCATTCAGAGCGTTCGCAATGTCCGCCTGATCAGGCATGCCTATGTCCTGTCGAACCACCAGGGTCACGGCATCGGCTCGGCATTGATCAATCACCTGCGGGGCAACGGCAACTCTCCCATTCTGATCGGAACCTGGGCTGCTGCAGTCTGGGCCATAGGCTTCTATCGGAGGCATGGCTTCGCGCTCGTCCCCGAAACGGTGACAGCGCAGCTCCTGAAGACATATTGGGATGTGCCGGAGCGGCAGATCGCGACATCCGTGGTGCTGGCAGCGCCTGCACTGACGGTTGACAGCGCTCAGCAGCTTATCGCTGCGGCTTGCCATGATCCGGAGCTTCCGAATGATCTGCGATAACGGAAAAGTGGGACGTCACGTCCAGGAAACCCGTCGCCACGACGGCCTGCGTGGTCGCTTACGGGCACTGCGAGATGTTTACGACAGCGCCGGCGGACGCTTGCCGTGCCGTCTTCAGGCATGATTCCCTACGACAATGAGGGTCGCGCCACCTCCGACGGCCGCTCCACCTCCGTCGGCACCCTCGCCATCGACCGCTTC
>NZ_LSKG01000143.1:0-131621 GCF_001557005.1 Sphingomonas sp. CCH15-F11
GAACGGAAGCATCGCCGCGTCGGCTTCGCGGTTGCCCCGGCGCGACCAAGCGCCTAACCGGGCGCGATACCGCGAACTGGAGAAACATCGATGCGCCCATCCGGCCGTGCCCCCGACGAAATGCGCGCGATCACCATCGAGCCGAACTTCACCCGCCACGCCGAAGGCTCGGTACTGATCGGCTTCGGCGACACGCGCGTGCTGGTCACCGCCAGCGTCGAGGAGCGGGTGCCGCCGTTCCTGCGCGGCAAGGGCGAGGGCTGGGTCACCGCCGAATACGGGATGTTGCCGCGCGCAACGCACACCCGCGGCAGCCGCGAGGCCGCCAAGGGCAAGCAGTCGGGCCGTACCCAGGAAATCCAGCGGCTGATCGGCCGCTCGCTGCGGGCGGTCACCGATTTGAAGGCATTGGGCGAGCGCCAGATCACGATCGACTGCGACGTGATCCAGGCCGATGGCGGCACCCGGACGGCGTCGATCAGCGGTGCGTGGGTGGCGCTGCGGCTCGCGGTCGACAAGCTGATGGCGGCGGGCGCGATTGCCGCCGATCCGCTGACCCGCCAGGTCGCGGCGATCAGCTGCGGCATCCATCAGGGCACGCCGGTGCTCGACCTCGATTATGACGAGGATTCGGCCGCCGACGCCGACGCCAACTTCGTGCTGATCGGTGACGGCAGCATCGCCGAGGTGCAGGCGACCGCCGAGGGCGCGACCTATGACGAGGAGGGGCTGCTGCGCCTGCTCCGCCTGGCGCGCATCGGCTGCACCCGGATCTTCGCGGCGCAGCTGAAGGCGGTCGGTCGGTGAGTGATCCGACGGGCGAAGCGGAGGGCGTGCCGCCCCAGGCGATCCGCAAGCTGCAGCCGGGCCGCCTGGTGATCGCCAGCCACAATGAAGGCAAGGTGCGCGAGATCCGGGAACTGCTCGCCCCGTTCGGGATCGAGCCGGTGTCGGCGGCCGAGCTCGACCTGCCCGAGCCGGTCGAGAACGGCACGACCTTCTATGCCAATGCCGAGCTGAAGGCGATGAGCGCGGCCGACCTGTCGGGGCTGCCCGCGCTGTCCGACGACAGCGGTCTGTGCGTCGAGGCGCTGGGTGGCGCACCCGGCGTCTACACTGCCGATTGGGCCGAGAAGCGCGCGTTCGAGGGCGGGCCGGGCCGCGACTGGTACATGGCGATGGGCAAGGTCGAGGGGAAGCTGGCCGAGCTGGGCCCGGATGTCAGCCGGAGCGCCTATTTCGCCTGCACCCTCGCGCTCGCCTGGCCCGACGGGCATGTCGAATGGTTCGAGGGGCGGGTGCACGGAACGTTGGTATGGCCACCGCGCGGCCGGCGCGGCTTCGGCTATGATCCCGTATTCGTGGCCCAGGGCGAAACCGAGACGTTCGGCGAGATGGACCCGGCGCGCAAGCATGCGATCAGCCACCGCGCGGCGGCGTTCCGGCAACTGGTCGACGCTGTCTTCTAGCGCGTCTTGCGCCTGAAGGCCCGAATCGTGCATTTCGGCCGTTCGGGGGTCCGCATCGTCGGGCTTGCCGGTTGATCCCGGCGCGTTCGAGCTTGCCCGACGCTGCACGTCCGCCCGGGCGCCAACTCGCCAGGGCATCCCGGGCGGGGCGTTGCGAGCACCACCCCCCGACTCGATTGCGATCGCGCACCCCTCACGGCATACTGGCCGACGAGACGCGTCGCCGCAGATTGTCCGATATGTCGCAGCCTGGAGTCATTGGGGCGAGGAGCGCGGGTGATGGATCATGCAAGTCTCGTCCGCCGCCGGGATTTTATCGCCGGGGCAACCGTATTGAGCGCAAGTGCGGCCGCGGGGGCACCGCCGGAACAGCGTTGGTCACGCGTCCGTTCGCTGTTCGACCGATACACTGCCGACAAGAAGTTCGCAGGTGCGGCCGCGGCGATTGCGCAAGGGCGATCGCGGACCGAATTTCAAGTCGCTGGCACGATCGCTTACGACTCCGCTGTCGCCGTCTCCCCCGACTCCCTGTTTCGCCTTTATTCCGTGAGCAAGCCGATCACGGGTATGGCCGCGATGCTGCTGATCGAGGACGGACTGATTGCGCTCGACCAGCCGGTTGCGGAGGTCTTGCCGGAACTCGGCCAGATGCGGGTCGCCATCGATCCCGACGCGAGCCTCGATTCACGGCCAGCTGTGCGGCAGATGACGATGCGGCACCTGCTGACGCACACTTCGGGCCTGTCGAACTGGCAGCCGGTGCTGGGCGATACGCCCCTTGCGCGCGCCTATCGCGAGCGGGGGGTGACGCCGGGCAGCTTCGTGCGGCAGCCTGGCGAGACGTGGTACGGCACGCAGGTCAACGGCCTGACCGAGATGGTCAGGCGTATGGCGGAGGTGCCGCTGATCGCCGAACCAGGAACGGCGTGGCACTATTCGATGGGCCTCGACCTCATGGGCGCCGTGATCGAGCGGGCGTCCGGACTGCCGCTGGACACGTTCATGCAGCGGCGGCTGTTCGCGCCGCTCGGGATGCGGTCGACTGGTTTCCGCGTTCGAAGGCGGGACGTGCATCGCCTGACGACCCTTTATGGCAACGCGCCCGAGGGACCCGTCGCCATTGACCAGGGTCGCAGCAGTTTTTGGCTTGATCCCCCGAAGCTGTTGGCGGGCGGCGGTGGCCTGGTAAGCTCGGCGCGCGATCTCGTCCGTTTCGGGCAAATGCTCCTGAACGAGGGCGAGCTTGACGGCGCGCGCGTGATGACACCGGCAACCGTGCGCATGGCATTGTCCAACCTGCTCCCACCCGATGTGTCCTATCCGCCGACCGGCGGGTTCGGCGCGGGTGCAGGGGTCGTCATGCCGGGGGTGCGAAGCGATAACGGCACCGAAGGGGTCTTTTCCGCCGTGGGGGCGTGCAGCACGTTTTTCAGCGTGGACCCGCTGCGTCAGCGTACCTGCCTATTCCTTGCGCAATATATGCCCGGCCGCCGTGTGCCGATGCCGGAGGCGCTCCGATACCGCGCCGAATTTCTCGCCGCGATGGAGCAAGATCTGGAGAGTCAGCGGCTTCGCTGATGGAAAGTTCCAGCCGTTCGGCCACGGTGCCGATCGCGGTCCGCTTCTCGGTCCAGTATGAGCGAGCGTCCGCGCCGGGTCGGGATCAGCCGCCCAGGATGTGTTCGAGCAGGTCGTGCATGGCGGGCGTCAGTGCCGGGCGTTCGTTGGTGAGTGCCTCGCCGTCGAGGACGGGGTCGATCAGCGCGTAGCCAAGCAGCGTGACCAGGCACAGCAGCGCCCGGGTGCGGGCGTCGGGCCGGTCGATCAGCGCCGCGATCGGCTCAATCAGCTCGTCCCGGACCGCTTCGCTGACGATCGCGGCGGCGCGCGGCGACGATGCGGAGCGCAGCATGATCATCAGCTGTTCCGCCTCACTATCCCGCTGGTCGTGGTCCGCATCGCCGTCGGCGTCGGTGACCATGTCGACCAGATGCTTTGCCAAGCCGGCGCGATCGACCCCGGCGAACAAATCTTCATCGTCGCCGCGCAGCGCAGTCTTGAACAATTCCTCCTTGCTGCCGAAATATCGGCAGACCAGCGCCGCATCGATGCCGGCCCCGCCGGCGATGTCGCGAAGACCGACCTGTTCATAGCTGTCGCGTGCAAAAAGCCGGCGCGCGTGATTGAGAATTGCATCGCGAGTGGCCGCGGCGTTGCGCGGACGTGGATCGGGTTTTGCGCAACGGTTCATCCGGGGTCAAAATACGCGCATCGTGCCAAGCGTCAACAATCGTTGATAAAAGTCTACAGCCGTTGACAAGCCGAAACCGCAATCTTATTCCAGAGCCGGTGCGACCGGCCAAAAAAGGCGCGGCGCGGTGAGGGCCTGCGTGGAGTCCGGCACAGACCGGACGGATCAAATCAGGGCTGGAAAGTTATGCAAAGAGCTGCGCTTGCGATTTTCGCCGTCACGTCCGCCCTGGCGATCTCCGGGTGCGGTTCGGAAGCCCAGCAGGGCGGCCCGCCGCCGGCGGTGCCCGTCGCCGTCGCGCAGCCGCTGATCCGCAACGTCACCGATCAGGACGAATTTGTCGGGCGGTTCGAGGCGGTGAACAGCGTCGACGTGCGCCCGCGCGCTTCCGGCTATCTGGCGTCGGTGCATTTCACCGACGGGCAATATGTCCGCCGGGGCCAGCTGCTGTTCCAGGTCGATCCGCGGCCGGCCCAGGCGGCCCTGGCGCAGGCGCGCGCGCAGTTGGTTCAGGCGCAGGCGACCGCGACCAACGCCAGCACCGAGCTTGAGCGTTCGCGCACGCTGGCAAAATCGAACGCAGCGAGCGCGGAGGAAGTCGAGCAGCGTACCGCGGCCTTCCGCTCCGCCGAAGCCCAGGTCGCGGCGGCCCGGGCGGCGGTGCGTGCGCGCGAGCTGGAACTCGGCTTCACCCGCGTCACCGCGCCGATCAGCGGCCGTGCCTCCGATCGCCGCGTCGACCGCGGCAACGCCGTGATCGCCGACCAGACGGTGCTGACGACGATCGTATCGACCAATCCGCTGCACTTCACGTTCGACGGTTCCGAATCGCTGCTGCTCAAATATCAGCGCGAGAATGCGGGGATCGGATCGGGCACGCCGGTCGCGGTCAAGCTGCAGGACGAAGCGGGTTTCGCCCATCGCGGGCGGCTCGATTTCGTCGACAACGCGATCTCGTCGGGAACCGGCACGATCCGTGCGCGCGCGGTCATTCCCAATCCCGACGGCCTGCTGCGCCCCGGCATGTTCGGTACCCTGCAGCTTCAGGCGTCGCGGCCCTATCGCGCGATCCTGGTCCCCGACACCGCGATCGCCACCGATTCGGCCCGCCGGCTGGTCTATATCGTCGACGGCCAGGGCAACATGACCGGCCGTCCCGTCGAGCTGGGGCCGCTGATCGGCGGCCTGCGCGTCGTGCGGTCGGGGCTGAAGGAGAATGAGCGCGTCGTCATCAGCGGCGCGCTGCGCGTCCGCCCGGGGCAGAAGGTGCAGCCACAGGGCGGGCGGATCGACCCCAAGCTGATCGACGAGGTGACCGCCCAGGCGGGAGCGGCACCGGCATCGTCGAGTGCGGCGGTGGCGGGCGGTTCAGCCCCCGCGTCGCGCTGAGCGGGAGCACGGGGTCGTGAACATTTCCAGCTTTTTCATCGAGCGGCCGATCTTCGCGGCCGTCATCTCGATCTTCATCACGCTGCTCGGCGCGTTCGCCTATCCGCTGCTGCCGCTGTCGCAATATCCCGAGATCGCGCCACCGACGATCGCGGTGCAGGCCTTCTATGCCGGCGCGTCATCGGAAACGATCGCGGAAACGGTCGCCACCCCGATCGAACAGGAGATCAACGGGGTGGAGGGGATGCTGTACCTGCAATCCTCATCGACCCAGGGCGCGGCGACGATCACCGTCACCTTCGAACCCGGCACCGATCTGGATGCGGCGCAGGTGCTGGTCCAGAACCGCGTGGCGCTCGCCGAGCCGCGGCTGCCCGAGCAGGTCCGCCAGATCGGCGTGACGGTCAACAAGCAGGAATCGGGCTTCCTCCTGATCGTCGCGCTGACCTCCACCGACCCGAGCCTGGATGTCGACTATATCGGCAACTACGCCAACACGACGATCCGCGACCGGCTGCTTCGGCTGGAGGGCGTCGGCGCGGTCCAGGTGTTCGGCGGCGGCAATTATTCGATGCGCGTGTGGATCGACCCGGACAAGGCCGCCGCGCGCGACCTGACCGCGGGCGAGATCATCGCGGCGCTGCGCGGCCAGAATCTTCAGGTCGCCGGCGGTGCGCTCGGCCAGCCGCCGTTCGGCAAGGGCAATCCCGCATTCGAGACCGCGATCGACGTCAAGGGCCGGCTGGCCGATCCGTCCGAATTCGCCAACATCGTGGTCAAGGCCAACCCCGACGGCGGCGCGATCACCCGCCTGCGCGACGTGGCGCGTATCGAACTGGGCAGCCAGGATTACGGCGTTCGCGCCGCGTTCGGCGGCAAGCGCGGGATCGCGCTGGCAATCATCCCGCAGCCCGGTGCCAACGCGCTGAGCGCGTCGCAGCTGGTGCTCGACGAAATGGCGACGCTGTCAAAGGCGTTCCCGCCGGGGCTGTCCTATTCCATCCCCTACAACCCGACCGAATTCGTCGCGGCATCGGTCGAGGAAGTGCAGAAGACACTGTACGAAGCGGTGATCCTGGTGGTCATCGTCGTCATCGTCTTCCTTCAGACCTGGCGCGCGGCGCTGATTCCGATCATCGCCATCCCGGTCGCGCTGGTCGGCACCTTCCTGGTGCTGCTGGCCCTCGGCTTCTCGGTCAACTCGCTGTCGCTGTTCGGCCTCGTGCTGGCGGTCGGCATCGTCGTCGACGACGCGATCGTCGTGGTCGAAGCGGTCGAGAAGCATATCCGCGACGGCATGAACCCGCGCGACGCCGCGCACCGCACGATGCGCGAGGTGTCGGGCGCGCTCATCGCGATCGGCCTGGTGCTGGTGTCGGTGTTCATCCCGACCGCGCTGGTCCCCGGCATTCCGGGCATCTTCTATCAGCAGTTCGCGGTCGCCATCGCGGCGGCGTCGGCAATCTCGCTGCTCGTCTCGCTCACCTTGTCGCCGGCGATGGCGGCACTGCTGCTCAAGCCCCACCGCGAGGATCATCTGGACAGCGGGCCGCGCTGGCTGCGCCCGGTCAAGCTCGCCGGTCATCGCTTCAACCAGGGGTTCGACTGGCTGTCCGACCGTTACGGGCGCTTCACCGCGCGGGCGATCCGCATGGCGACAATCATGCTGATCATCTATGCGGGCTTGCTTGCGCTCACCGGTTGGCGGCTGGTAGCGACGCCGGGGGGCTTCATCCCCGAACAGGATCAGGGCTTCCTGATCGGCGTGATCCAGCTGCCGGCGGGCGCTTCGCTCGACCGCACCGAGGCGGTCGCGCGCCAGGTCGAGGCGATCGCCTTCAAGAACCCGGCGATCCAGACCACCGCGACCTTTGCGGGGCTGGACGGATCGAGCTTCAGCCAGGCGTCGAATGCGGCCACGGTGTTCCTGAAATTGAAGGACTGGGAAGACCGTGGCGGCGAGGGGCAGGACGCCGCGAGCCTGGCCGGCGCGCTGACCGGCGCGCTGTTCGGCGGCATCGACGGCGCCAACATCTTCGTCATCGCGCCGCCGGCGGTGCAGGGCCTGGGCAATGGCTCCGGCTTTGTGATGATGCTGCAGGATCGTGGCAATAACGGCTACAAGGCGCTGGAGGGCCAGACCTATGCGATGATGGGCGCGGCTGCCCAGCAGAACACGGTGACGCAGGTCTTCACGCTGTTCAACACCAACAGCCCGCGCATCTTTGCCGATGTCGACCGCGACCGCGCGCAGCTATTGGGTGTGCAGCCCGAAGCCGTGTTCGACGCGCTGTCGACCTATATCGGTTCCAACTATGTCAACGACTTCAACCTGTTCGGCCGCACCTTCCGCGTGACCGCTCAGGCCGAGCCGACCGCGCGCGACGACACCGCCGACCTGCGCCGCATTCAGGTGCGGTCGGCGAATGGCGAGATGCTGCCGCTGTCGTCGGTAGCAACGCTGCGCACCGAAAGCGGGCCGGCGCGCGTGGTGCGCTATAATCTGTTCCCGGCGGTCGAACTGCAGGGGCAGGCCGCGCCTGGCGTCGCGACCGGAACCGCGCTGACGACGATGGAGAATCTGGCGGGACAGGTGCTGGCACCCGGCTACAGCTATGAATGGACCGGCATCGCCTATCAGGAGCGCGCGGCGGGCAGCAGTTCGGGGCTGATCTTCGTGCTGGCGGTCGTGTTCGTGTTCCTCGTGCTCGCCGCGCAATATGAGGCGCTGTCGCTGCCCTTCGCGGTCATCCTGATCGTGCCGATGTGCATTCTGGCGGCGTTGATCGGCGTCAACCTGCGCGGCATGGACAACAATATCCTCACTCAGGTCGGGCTGGTCGTGCTGATCGCGCTGGCCGCGAAGAACGCGATCCTGATCGTCGAGTTTGCCAAGCAGGGCGAGGAAGAGGGCATGAACCGCTTCGACGCGGCCGTGCATGCCGCCCGGTCGCGCCTGCGCCCGATCCTGATGACCAGCTTCGCCTTCATCTTCGGCGTGATCCCGCTGGCGATCGCGACCGGGCCGGGCGCGGAGATGCGCCAGGCGCTGGGCACGGCGGTCGTGTTCGGCATGATCGGCGTGACGGTGTTCGGACTGGTGTTCACGCCGCTCTTCTACGTGCTGATGCGCGGGCTGGCGGGGCGGTTCAAGCGCAAGCCGAAGCCCACGCCGATGCTGCGCGAGGAGGCCGGCCCGACTGGCGATCCCATGCCGGAGGCGGGCCAATGATCGCGCGCGCGGCACGGGCCGCCACCGTTTTGCTGGCCACCACGCTGTTGGCCGGCTGTGTGGTCGGGCCGGATTTCGAAACGCCGTTGCCCGACGCGCCGGCGCAGGGCGCGTTCGTCGAGAGCAAGGTGGCGGGGGTCACGCTGGAGGAACCACCGGCGGCGTGGTGGCGGCTGTTCCGGGCGCCTCTGCTCGACGGGTTGGTCGATCAGGCGCTGGCGAACAACACCGACCTGCGCGCCGCCGCAGCAAATCTGCGCGAAGCCCGCGCGGCATTGAGCGAGAGTCGGGCAGGGCTGCTGCCCACCACCACGCTGACCGGCCAGCAGAGCTACAGCCGGACCCCGCTGGTCGGCTTCGGCGGCGCAGGCGCGTTTGAAACGCCGCTCTACAATGGCGGGTTGGACGTGAATTATCAGGTCGACCTGTTCGGACGGATCACCCGCACGATCCAGGCGAGCCGCGCGGACTATCAGGCGGTGCAGGCGGTTTACGATCGCACGCGGATCAGCGTCGTCGCCGACACCACCCGTGCTTATGCCCAGGTCTGTGCGCTCGGTCGCCAGATCGCGGTCGCGCGCGAAAGCCTGCGCGTGCAGCAGGAGACGTTCGGGTTGACCGAGCGGCAATATCAGGGCGGCCGCGGCACCGCGCTGGAGGTCAGCCGTGCGCGCTCGCAGCTGGAACAGACGCGTGCCGGCATTCCCAACCTTGAGGCATCGCGGCGCAGCGCGCTGTATGCGCTGGCGGTGCTGACCGGAAAGCCGCCCGCCGAGTTTCCCCAGGAGCTGGCGACCTGTGTCGGCGCGCCGGTGCTCGACACGCCGGTGCCGATCGGCGATGGCGCGACGCTGATCGCGCGGCGACCCGATATTCGCGAGGCCGAGCGGCGGCTGGCGGCAGCGACCGCGCGGATCGGGGTGGCGACCGCGGCGCTCTACCCGAACATCTCGATTGGCGGGTCGATCGGCGGCCAGGCAGCGACGGCGGGCGACGTGTTCAACAATCGCGGCTTCCGGTTCAATTTCGGGCCGCTGATCAGCTGGACTTTCCCCAACATCACCGCGGCGCGGGCACAGATCCGCCAGGCCGAGGCATCGGCGGATGCGGCGCTGGCCGGTTTCGACGGGGCATGGCTGGGCGCGCTGCGCGAAGTCGAGAGCACGCTGGCGCAATATTCGGCCGCGCTGGAAACGCGCGACACGCTGGCGCGCGCGCGCAGCGAAAGCGACGAAGCGGCCCGGATCGCCCGGCTGCGCTATCGTGCGGGGCGCGAGAATTTCCAGGTCGTGCTCGACGCCGAACGCGAGCTGGCGACGACGGAGGCGCAGCTGGCGGATGCGCAGGCGCAGCTCGCGGACTTGACGGTCACGCTGTTCCTCGCGCTCGGCGGCGGGTGGGAACAGGTGCCGGCGTAAAAGGTCCAAATCGGATCGAAAAGCCCGTCGCGCGTAACGATCCGCTAAGCCTGTCGTGCGAGCTTCGATCCAAGCGGTTCGGAGCTTTGGATGTCCTTGGATTTCATCCACTTCATCGCCACGGAATGGCCGTGGGTTCTTGCGCTCGGGCTGGCCGTGATGCTTGGCGCATTGGCGGAGCGGCAAAGCCATCCCAAGCGCCGATGGGATGGAGGGCACTCACAGCGTCCTCAGCGGCAGCCTGATGCGCATCCCGCGAGCAGAGGGGGCTGGCGCGGTCGCCCCCGCCAGAACGACGGGATTTCGCTGGACGTTCTCGTGGCACGGACCGAGCAACGCCAAAATGACCCGAATGCCGCGCAGGTGCCATTCGATCCTGCGCAGCAGCTGCGTGAAGTCGAGGTCGCCACCTTTTCGCCCCGAAAGATTCTCAATCGTGGGGAGGCGCGGCTCTATTCGGTGCTGTGCAACGCAATCGAGGAAATGGGCCTCGGATGGCGGGTGATGGCGCAGGTGAGTCTCGGCGAGATCCTCGCCAGCCCAAGCGAAGCCGCGTATCGTGCGATCAACTCCAAGCGCGTCGATTTGCTGCTGGTGTGTGCCCAGGGCAACCCGCTGCACGCAGTCGAGTTTCAGGGCAGCGGCCATCATCTCGGCCCCGCCGCCACGCGCGACGCGATCAAGCGCGAGGCGCTGCGCAAAGCCGGAATCGGGTTCATCGAGGTCATGCCAGGTGACACGCCGGCCGAAATCCGGGCGCGTCTGATGAAGGTCAGCCTGCGTGCCGATGCGGCGTGAAGGCTGATCTGAAACGCAGCTTTTCCCGCTGACAATCCTGCGGCGATCGGGCAGGGGCGGAGCGGTCGAGGCAGGGTGGAGCACGCGGGATGAGCGGGTGGACGATCGGGATCATCGGCGGGTCGGGGCTTTACGATGTCGAGGGGATCGAGGACGGCAAGTGGGTCGAGGTGACGACGCCCTGGGGCCGGCCGTCGGACCAGCTCTATACCGGCCGGCTGGGGCATGTGCGCGTCGTGTTCCTGCCGCGTCACGGCCGGGGGCACCGCATCGCGCCGGGTGAGCTCAATTTCCGCGCGAACATCGACGCGCTCAAGCGGCTGGGCGTCACCGACGTGCTCGCCGTATCCTCGGTCGGGTCGCTGGCGGAGGAGCGCGCGCCGGGAAGCTTCACGCTCGTCGACCAGTTCATCGACCGTACCCGCGATCGCCCGGCAAGCTTTTTCGGCACCGGCATGGTCGCGCATGTCTCGATGGCCGACCCCGTCTGTCCGCGGCTCTCCGCCTTCGCCGCCGACGCTGCCGAGGCAGCCGGAGCGGTGACGATGCGCGGCGGCACCTATCTGGCGATGGAGGGGCCGCAATTCTCCTCGCGTGCGGAAAGCCACCTGTATCGCCAATGGGGCTGCCACGTCATCGGCATGACCGCGATGCCCGAGGCCAAGCTGGCGCGCGAGGCCGAGCTGCCCTATGCGCTGGTCGGCATGGTCACCGACTATGATTGCTGGCGCGAAGGCGAGGCGGCGGTCGATGTCGCGGCCGTCATCCGCCAGCTGACCAGCAATGCGCAAAAGGCGCGCGCGATGGTCGTCAACCTGTTGCGCGCCCTGCCCGAACAACGCCCGCCGTCGCCGATCGACACTTGCCTGGACGCGGCGCTGATCACCGCTGAGGGCGTGCGCGATCCCGAACTGCTCGCCCGGCTCGACGCAGTGGCCGGGCGCGCGCTGCGGCGCTAGGCGCACTCAGCCCGGCAGGATGCCATCCCATTCGTCGCGGTGGCTGCCTTCGTGATTGGCCATCCCCGGTTTGGTCAGGTAGCCGCGGCTGTCGGGGATGTGGCTGAAGATCATCCGCGTCGGCGCCTCGTGCCAAGACAGGTTGAAGGCGAAGCGGACGGGGAAGAACTCCATCGTCGCATAGGGCAGGTGGTCGTGGATCCACCAGGCGAGCCGCTTCCAGTCGCCGGGTTCGGTGAAGCGGTTGGCAAAGGACGGGACGACCAGACACGCGGTCGCGCCCATTTGCCCCTTGGCATCGCGCACGTCCCAGATGTGGCGAGCGTAGTTGCGGTCGTTGGGCGCGCAATTATGCCCCTTGGCATTGCCCAGCGCGTTGACCTCCGCCGAGCGATAGGCCGAGCGGATCGTCAGCCGGCCAAACGCCGCCTGAAGCGGTTCCAGCAGTTCCTCGCACAGCCGCGTGCCCGCGGCGATCGCCAGATCCGGGTTGTCGGGAATGTTCGACAGGCCGTGGATCGCCGCGATCTCGGAATAAAGAAAGTCGCGCATGAAGAAATTGGACGACAGCTGGACACGGCCCAGCTCGGTCAAGGCCGCGACGGTCATCGGTTTGCGCATGGCGGTCTATGGTCCCCGGTCGAACGAAGTTGCGGGGATAATCGAAGCGGTGTCGGCTGACACCCCAAAAGCGACGAGTGGCGCGGCGGGGGGTCAGCTTGCCGGGGTCCAGCGCTGGGTCTTGCAGAACGGACCCCAGCAACCCTTGACCTTGAGCACATTGCCCTCGCGCTTCAGCTCGGAACGATAGGTGCGGCCGCTTTCGGGATCGTAGATGCGCCCGTTCCAGTGCGACTTGCCGGCCTCGAAGCTCGACAGGATGCGCAGCCCCTCGATCGGTCGCTTGCGCAGCGATTCATCGGGATTGTGGATGTCGGTCGCGTTCTTGGGCGCGCGCGGGTCGAGCACCTTGACGACACGGCCGCAGATGCTGTCGCCACAGGTCGACACCTCGACAATCGCCTTGCGCCCCTCGGTCAGCCAGCGTCCGGTGACTGGCGCGGGGGCGGCGATTGCGGACGCGGCCATTGCCAGGGTCGCAAAGGTCAGCGTCGTCAAAGCAATTCGGCCTCGCATCGTCATCCTTTCGACAGGTCTCATGTCAGCGCGAACCGCGCACCCCGCGATCAAGGTTCGTCCGACACCCGAAAAAGTTGCATCACACCCGCGCGTTGCGCAACCGCCACAGGGCGGCCAGGCCGATTCCCATCCAGATCAGGTTGAGCGTGGCGGACGGCAGCGCGCCATGCCACCAGCCATTGACCAGAAAGCCGCTCGCACCGACCACGTTCATCCACTGATAGACGGGGGAGCGGCCGTCGAGCCGCCCCGCCGACAACAGGCCATAGGCGATCAGGATCAGGACCGCGCCCGCCCAGCCGGCGACCTCGATCCCGATCTCGATCGGCGTCACGCCGCCAGCTTGCGCAGCACGTAGTGCAGGATGCCGCCGTTGAGGAAATAGTCCAGCTCATTGGCGGTATCGATGCGACAGCGCGCGGTGAAGCTGCCGGTCGAGCCGTCGGCGCGGGTAAAGGCGACCTCGACATCCTGACGCGGTTTCAGCCCGGCGACATTGGTGATGGTGAAGGTTTCGTCCCCGGTCAGCCCCAGCGTCTGGCGGCTGGTGCCCTCGGCGAACTGCAGCGGCAGCACGCCCATGCCGACCAGGTTGGAGCGGTGGATACGCTCGAAGCTCTCGGCGATCACGGCGCGCACGCCCAGCAGGTTGGTGCCCTTTGCCGCCCAGTCGCGCGACGATCCGGTGCCATATTCCTTGCCGGCGATGACGACCAAAGGCGTGCCGTCGGCCTTGTGGCGCATGGCCGCGTCATAGATCGCCATGATTTCGCCGTTGTAGCGGGTCATGCCGCCCTCGACGCCGGGCACCATCTCGTTCTTGATGCGAATATTGGCGAAGGTGCCGCGCATCATCACTTCATGGTTGCCGCGCCGCGCGCCATAGCTGTTGAAATCGGCCTTGGTCACCTGATGCGACTGGAGGAACAGGCCGGCGGGGCTGTCCGCCTTGATGCTGCCGGCCGGGCTGATGTGATCGGTGGTGATCGAATCGCCCAGGATCGCCAGCGGCCTGGCATCGACGATATCGGCGGTGGGCGCCGGGGTCATCGTCATCCCCTCGAAATAGGGCGGGTTGGCGATATAGGTCGATCCGGCACGCCAGGTGTAGGTGTCCGACCCCTCGACCTGGATCGCGCTCCAATGCTGGTCGCCGGCATAGACGTTGGAATAGCGCGCGCGGAACATCGCGTCGTCGATATTGGCGTTGACGGTCGCGCGGACTTCCTCGTTGGTCGGCCAGATGTCCTTGAGGTAGACCGGGCCGTCGGTGCCTTCGCCGATCGGGGTGTCGACCATGTCCTCGGTCACCGTGCCCTTGAGCGCATAGGCGACGACCAGCGGCGGGCTGGCGAGGAAGTTGGCGCGCACGTCGGGCGACACGCGGCCTTCGAAATTGCGATTGCCCGACAGGACTGAGGCCGCGACGATGTCGTTGCCGTTGATCGCCGACGAAATTGCCGGCGCGAGCGGTCCGGAATTGCCGATGCAGGTGGTGCAGCCATAGCCGACCAGGTTGAAACCGACGGCGTCGAGATCGGCCTGCAGCCCCGACTTGACCAGATAGTCGGTCACGACCTGGCTACCGGGGGCGAGCGAAGTCTTGACCCACGGCTTGGGGCTGAGGCCGAGCGCACGCGCCTTCCGCGCGACCAGTCCGGCGGCGACCAGCACATCGGGGTTGGAGGTGTTGGTGCAGCTGGTGATCGCGGCGATCACCACGTCACCGTCGCCGATGTCGTGATCCCTGCCCTCGACCGCGACGCGCGCGGGGGCAGCCTTCTTGTAAACCTTGCTCAGGTCGCCGTTGAACACGTCATCGACATTTTCCAGGCTGACCCGGTCCTGCGGGCGCTTCGGCCCGGCCAGGCTCGCCTGCACGCTGCCCATGTCGAGTTCGAGCGTGTCGGTGAAGATGGGGTCGGGCGCGCCGGCGTCGCGCCACATGCCCTGCGCCTTGGCATAGGCCTCGACCATCGCGACCGTCTGCGCGTCGCGGCCGGTCAGGCGCATGTAATCGAGCGTCTTGCCGTCGATGGGGAAGAAGCCGCAGGTCGCGCCATATTCGGGTGCCATGTTGGCGATGGTCGCGCGATCGGCCAGCGCCATGGTGTCCAGCCCGGGGCCGAAAAACTCCACGAAACGGCCGACCACGCCCTTGGCGCGCAGCATCTGGGTGACGGTCAGCACCAGATCGGTGGCGGTGATGCCCTCGCGCAGCTTGCCGGTCAGCTTGAAGCCGACGACTTCGGGGATCAGCATCGACACCGGCTGACCCAGCATCGCGGCCTCCGCCTCGATCCCGCCGACGCCCCAGCCGAGCACGCCCAGGCCGTTGACCATCGTCGTGTGGCTGTCGGTGCCGACACAGGTGTCGGGATAGGCGATCATCGCGCCGTCGCCCGTCGCCGACGACCAGATCGCGTCGGCGATATACTCCAGATTGACCTGATGGCAGATGCCGGTGCCGGGCGGCACCACCTTGAAATTGTCGAGCGCCTTCGATCCCCATTTCAGGAACTCGTAACGCTCCAGGTTGCGCTGATATTCCAGCTCGACATTGTCCTCGAACGCCTTGGGCGTGCCGAATTCATCGACCATGACCGAGTGGTCGATGACGAGGTGGACGGGGACCAGCGGATTGATCTTCGCCGCGTCACCGCCCAGCCGGGTGATCGCGTCGCGCATCGCCGCCAGGTCGACGACGCAGGGCACGCCGGTGAAATCCTGCATCAGCACGCGCGCGGGGCGATACTGGATTTCGCGGTCGGGCGCGTTGGGGTTCTGCTGCCAGTCGACGATGGCCTGCGCATCTTCGGTCGTGACGGTCACGCCGTCCTCGAAACGCAGCATGTTTTCGAGCAGCACCTTCATCGAGAAGGGCAGGCGGGAAATGTCGCCGAGCTTTGCCGCTGCCTTGGCCAGGGAGAAATAGTGATAGGTGGTGCCGCCGACATTCAGCGTGTCGCGGGTGCCGAGCGTATCCTGGCCGATGGCGGTCATGGCGCGGGGTTCCTTTCCCAAGTTCAATGCCGTGGCGCGGACGGGGAGGGCGGGAGTTTCCCCCGCACGGGCGCGCCGTGAGCTGGCTCACGGATGTGAGTTCCGCGCGGGCCATAGCAACAGCTTGGCGGGGCGAAAAGGCCATTGCGTCGCAACATATATCGGCTAATCTCGATATATGGATTCAGATGACGCGATTCTCGTGTTCGACGCGCTTGCGCAGCCGACCAGACTGGCGGCGTTTCGCTTGCTCGTGCGTCACGCGCCCGATGGACTCCCGGCCGGGGAAGTTTCCAACCGACTGAATATACAGCAAAATACCATGTCGACACATCTTGGTATCCTCGCCCGCGCGGGCCTCGTCGAACCGCGGCGGGTGGGGCGGTCGATCCGCTACCATGCGCGGCTCGACCGGGTGCGGGCGCTATCGCTTTTCTTGCTCAAAGATTGCTGTGGCGGCGATGCCGAGCTTTGCCGTCCGATCGTCGCCGAACTCATGCCCTGCTGCTGAACCGAGCCCAACCTAGGGAGACGCCGTCATGGCGACCGACATCGTCATTTATCACAACCCCGCCTGCGGCACGTCGCGTAACACGCTGGCGATGATCCGCGCATCGGGCATCGAGCCGCATGTGGTCGAGTATCTGAAAACGCCGCCTGCCCGCGCGTTGCTGGTCGAGCTGATCGCGCGCGCCGGCCTGACGCCGCGCGAGTTGTTGCGGGAAAAGGGGACACCCTATGCCGAGCTGGGGCTCGACGACGTGACGCTGAGCGATGACGCGTTGGTCGACGCGATGATCGCGTATCCGGTGCTGATCAACCGGCCGATCGTCGTTTCGCCGCTCGGCGTCCGATTGTGCCGCCCGTCGGAAGCGGTGCTCGACCTGCTGCCCGACCCGCCCGCCAGCTTCGTCAAGGAAGATGGCGAAGTGGTCCGGGTCGCGCCGCGCGGGGCCTGAGCATGGACGCGCAGCCCCGCCTGTCGTTTATCGACCGCTACCTGACGCTGTGGGTCTTTGCCGCCATGGCGCTTGGCGTGGCCGTCGGCAGCGTGTTTCCCGGCATTGCGACCGCACTCGACGCGGCAACGGTCGGCGCGACCAATGTGCCGATCGCAATCGGGCTGATCGCGATGATGTATCCGCCGCTGGCGCGCGTGAAGTACGAGGCGCTGGGCGAGGTGTTCGCCGACCGCCGGGTGCTGGCCCTATCGCTCGTCCAGAACTGGATCATCGGCCCGGTGCTGATGTTTGCGCTCGCGGTGATCTTCCTCGCCGACCAGCCGGCCTATATGACCGGCGTGATCCTGATCGGGCTGGCGCGGTGCATTGCCATGGTGCTGGTGTGGAACCAGCTGGCGCGCGGCGATGCGCAATATGTCGCCGGACTGGTCGCGTTCAACTCGATCTTCCAGATCCTGTTTTTCAGCGCTTATGCGTGGCTGTTCCTGACCGTCCTGCCGCCGCTGTTCGGTCTGGAGGGCAGTGTGATCGACGTGTCGTTCGCGACGATTGCCCAAGCGGTCCTTTTGTATCTCGGCATCCCGTTTCTGGCCGGATTCCTGACGCGGCGCTGGCTGATCCGCGCCCGGGGGGGCGAATGGTACGAGCGCGTGTTCCTCCCGCGGATCGGGCCGATCACGCTCATCGCGCTCTTGCTGACGATCGTCGCGATGTTCAGCCTGAAAGGCGGTGATGTCGTCCGGCTGCCGATCGATGCGCTACGCATCGCGCTGCCGCTGGCGATCTATTTCATCATCATGTTCTCGGTCAGCTTCTGTCTGGGCCGGCTGATCGCGCGCGACTATCCGCGCACGACCGCCATCGCCTTTACCGCCGCGGGAAACAATTTCGAGCTGGCGATCGCGGTGGCCATTGCCAGCTTCGGCCTCGCCTCTCCCGTTGCCTTCGCGACCGTGATCGGCCCGCTGGTCGAGGTGCCGGTGCTGATCTTGCTGGTCGGTGTCGCGCTGCGCTGGCGCTGGGGCAGTGAAACGGTGCGCGTTCGGGACAAAGTTGCTCAACTATGAGGCAAATCGTGCGCTGCCGACGTTGACTGCTGGATTGGCCGGGGTTTCCGGGTTAGGGTGGCGCATGAGTTCTGACGACAAGGTTTCGGTTCTGGCGCCGCTGGGCAATGGCCTCGACAAGCTGATCGCCGCCAGCCCGATTGCGTCGGTCATCAGCAATCCCCGCTTGCCCGACAATCCGATCATTGCGTGCAACCGGGCGTTTTGCGAGCTGACCGGCTACGATGCCAGCTATGTCATCGGCCGCAACTGCCGGTTTCTGTCGGGACCGGGCACCGAGCCATGGCTTTCGGAGACGATCCGCCGCGGCGTGGAGGAGCATCGCCCGGTGCTGGTCGAGATCCTCAACTACAAGAAGGACGGCACGCCGTTCCGCAACGCCGTGCTCGTCGCGCCGATCTATGACGACCGCGACTCGCTGCTCTATTTCCTCGGGTCGCAGGTCGAGATCCCCGATGATTCGCCCGGGCCGTCGAGCACGCGACGCATCCGCGCGGCCGAATTGGTCAAGGGCCTGTCCGAACGCCAGCGCCAGGTGCTCAAACTTGCTGCAGACGGACTGCTCAACAAGCAGATCGCCGGGGTCCTCGGCGTTTCGGAAAAAACGGTGAAGATGCACCGCGCTATCCTGATGGAACGGCTCGGCACGCCCACTTCGGCGAACATGGTGCGGGTGGCGGTGGAAGCGGGCCTGTGACCGATCTTGCGCCGGTCATGGTCCTATTGCCGTATCGGTGATCCGGGCCCGTCGCACCTAACCCGCTGCTGTCACGGCGATCGCTCGCCGGCCCGGGAGGCGAGCCCTCCAAATCCCCGGCCGGTTACAGGTTCGTTCCGCCATTGAGTTCGGATCGCCGTGGCACATCCGCTTCCGCCATCCCCGAATGATCGATCCGCCACAGCCGATAGGGCGCGCCGGCGGGCAGCTTCACAGGACGCAACCAGGCGGGCACCCGACCGGCGACGAGCTGACTGTAGAAACCGTCGGGCGCGCGCACGCGGTAGACGGTCGTTTCGGCCATGTTCGGGCATGTCAGCAGATAGGAAGCATGGTGGCGCGCGATGATCCGCTGCGCTTGCGCCGCCGATCCGCTGAACGCGTGATGGACATCGAGGATCGCGTCGCCATTGCGGTGATAGGGGCCCGCCACCGCATCATGGTGGGTGGTGGTGATCAGGCGCGGCCCCAGATCGACATGGGTGAACATCAACCCCGCCGGCTGGCGGTCGAGCAGGCGCAGCGACGCCAGCCCGGCACAGCGGCGATTGGCGGCGGAGACCACCTGCGCCCGCCGGCTCGGCGGGTCGATCCGCAGCTCGCGGATGACGAGGCCGGTGAACAGGCCCGACAGCAGCATGAATGCCGCCACCGAACCACCGACGCGGACGATGATCGACGGGTGCTCGATCAGGCGGGGCAGGATGCGCCACGCCAGGCTGGTCGCGCCGATCAGCCCCAACAGCTGTGCGGCCGGTCCGGCGCGCACCTGCCAGGCGAGCATCGCGACGGCAAAGGCCGTGAAAAGCGCGATCGCGACCCAGCCGGTCCGCCGGGTGGGATCGGTCGTGCGCCACGCCGAAACGACCGCGCCGATCAGGCCGATGACCGGCACCGCCGCAAGCGGGATGGTCACGCGCAGCGGATGGGCGAAAATCGGCTTGGCTTCGCGGACATTGCCGAGCCACAGCCGGTAAAGCTCTGGCGAGACGTTTTCGGGGCGGCCGAGGCATTGCGGAAACAACGTCGCAAAGCCGGCGACGATGATCGCGCCTGCACCCGCCGCCAGCGCCAGCCGGGTTGTCCGCGTCGTGGGGCTGGTGCGCGCCAGCAGCGCGAGCAGCACGCCGGCTGCGACCATGACCGACAGCCAGACCGGGGTCAGCGCATCGCAGACGAGCGCCCGGTTGGCGTGCGAGGCGAACAGCAGGAAGCCGGTCGCGCTGCCCGTCCCGAGCGCCAGCGCATAGCGCGACAGCCGCGCCGCCTCGTCGCGTGCCCAGACCCAGCGCAGCGTGACGATCGCACCCGCCATCGCGCAATAGGGCAGCAGTTCCAGCCCGATGGTCAGCGACACCGCGCTCGACACGCCGACGGTCATGCCGCCGCGCGCGCCGTCGCGATCGGCCAGCCCCGCGACCGTCCAGGCAAGGCAGGCGAGCTGCCAGCCGTGATGATCGATGCGCAGCGGCATGAACATCAGCAGCGTCGCGGTGCAGCCGAACAGGAAGATGATCGCGAGCGGCCAGGCGACCGGCGCGATCAGCCGCCGCGCGGTAACCGCGATCGCGGCGAGCGCAGCCCCGAACGGCAGCAGCGGCGCGACGCCGACCGCGATCCGCTCGGCCCAGGCGACGCCGATCAGCGGCTTGAGCAGCAGGATCAGCCCGGCGATCGGCAGGTCCACCAGCCGCGACCAGTGGATGTCGAACCCCGCGGGCGGGTTCATCCGATACTGGCGCAGATCGTACCAGTCCTGCCCCGCCAGTAGCGCGCGGACCTGCATCAGCCGCATATTGTCGTCGGTGTCGCTGAGCGCGAGCCAGGTGATGCCGCCCCAGCGCTGATAGAGCCAGTAGGCGGCGATAACGAGCCACGCGACCGCGACCCAGCGCCGCCAGTGCCGGTCGAGTTCGCGTTCCAGGCTGAACCCCGGCATGGCTGTGTCGTTCAATTTCGCTTCCCTCGTGTGCGCGCGACGATTAGGGCGAGCGCCACGTTTTGAGCAAGGCCAAGATGCTGGGTGCAGTCGAGCGCGTGTCCCGAGTGGTGAACCAACGGCCGGTGGTGGGTCAGTTGATCCGCTTCCTGATTGCGGGCGGCATCTCCACCCTGATCTACAGCGCGGTCTATCTGCCGCTCGCGCTTTACGTCTTTACCGGCGACCGCGCGGTGCTGGCGGTGCCCTTCGCCTTTGCCGCCGCGGTCAGCGCGGGCTTTTTCCTGCACAGCCGCTGGAGCTTTCGCGGCCAGGGTATCGACCGTCGCGGGCCGGGCCAGCAGGCGCGGTTCGTGTTCGTCCAGGCGCTGGGCCTGGCGATGCATGCGGTCATCACCTGGGTCGTGACCGACTGGCTGGGCCAGCCCGCCTGGGTGCCGCTGATCCCCGGCGTGCTGCTCGTCCCGGTCGTCACCTTCCTGCTCAACCGGCACTGGGTGTTCCGGTGAGCGCGCGCGGGCGGAGCGACTGAGCGATGGACCGGATCGTCTATGACCGCATGGCGGCGCACGACACGACGCACTGGTGGTATCGCGCGCGGCGCGAGGTGCTGAACGACTATATCGCGCGCGAAGCCGGGCTGGGCGCGGGCGCGCGGATCCTCGAGATTGGGTGCGGCACCGGGCACAATCTGCCGATGCTGGCGCGCTTCGGCGAGGTCGACGCGATCGAGATCGACGCAGCGGCGCGCGCCATTGCCAGCGCGCGGCTGGGCAAGCCCGTGCTCGACACGCCGCTGCCCGAACTGCCCGGCATCGCGCGCGGGCATTACGACCTGATCGCGGTGCTCGACGTGATCGAGCATGTCGATGCCGATGTTGCCGCGCTCGGTGCGATGGCGGATTGCCTGAAGCCGGGCGGTCACATCCTGATCGCGGTGCCGGCGCATCCGTGGATGTGGAGCGCGCACGACGTCGTCAATCATCACAAGCGACGTTACACCAAGGCGACGCTGGCGCGCGCGATCGCGGACGCTGGCCTGACCCATAATGGCCTGCGCTACATCAACTCGCTGCTGTTTCCCGCGGCCGTCGCGGCACGGGTCGCGGGCAAGCTGACCGGCAAGGACGACAGCGACGATTCGCCGCCCGCCGCGCCGCTCAATGCCGCGTTCGACGCGATCTTCCGGCTCGAACGCCATCTGGTCGGGCGCGTGCCGATGCCGCCGGGCCTGTCGATCCTGACGCTGGCGCGACGCGCCTGACATTAGGGGTGCAAAGGCGGCGGCGTCGCTATTTCACCTGTCGCCCATGCTTGACGACGATGTCGACGCGCTGGAGCAGCGCAATGTGCTTCAGCGCGTCGCCCTTGACCGCGATGATGTCGGCATATTTGCCCTCGGTAACGGTGCCATAGTCACGATCGGCCTTCATCGCGACGGCGGGCCAGTAGGTGGCGGCACGGATCGCGTCGACGGGGGGCACGCCCAGCTGGTTCACCCACACGTCCAGCTCGTGCCACGTGCTCCCTGAATGGAATTTCATCGGAATACCCGAATCGGTGCCGATCAGCATCAGCACGCCCGAGTCGCGCAGCTGCTGGAACTTGCGCTTGAGCGTCGGCCAGCGCTGCGGGGTCTGTTGAAAATAGCTGATTCGCTCGGGATGGCTCAGCGACTGGCGGATGTCGGCGACGATCTCGGGCGGCAGCCCCTCGTGCCAGTCGGTCGCATCGATATGCTCGTGATTCTTAACCGTATCGGGGAAATTGAACAGCCCCTCGATCGTGGGGGTCCAGAAGAGCGGCCCCGACGCCATGTCGGCGGTGCGTTCGCGCAGCGCCGCGATGATGTCGGCCGGGTATTCGGGCGCGGCGGACAGCCCGGTATGTTCAAAGCCGTCGACGCCCATCTTGAGCCCGCGCCGAACTTCGTCCGGGCGATGCGAATGCGCGATCACCGGCAGCTTGTGCTTGTGCGCCTCGTCGATGATCGCCGCGACTTCGGCCTCGCTCATTTCGTCCTGGTCGATCAGCTTGACGACATCGACCCCGGCGGCGGCGATGCGGCGCACCTTTGCCCGTGCATCCTCGGGCGAGGTCACGCCCCAGCGAAATGCCTCGGTGCCCGGATAGGGCGTTTTCTGGATGAACGGGCCAGAGACGAACAGGGTCGGCCCCGGAATGCGGCCCGCCCGGATCGCGTCGCGCACGGCGATGCTGTCCTCCAGCGGCGCGCCGAGATCGCGCGCGCCGGTCACCCCCGCCATCAGCAGCTGGCGGGCGGAGGCCGGCATGATGACGTCGCGCAGCTGGTTGAGGTAGGTGCGGTCCCAATGCGCATAGTCGGCATGGCCGTTGAGCATCAGGTGGACATGCATGTCCCACAGCCCCGGCATCACCGTCATGCCCTCGGTCGAGATGACCCGTGCATCGGCGGGAACGGGCAGGCTGTCGACCGTCCCGACCGCCACGATCCGCTCGCCGTCGATCAGGATGACGCTGTCGCGGATCGGATCGCGCAGCGTCCCGTCGATGAGCGTCCCGCCGACCATCGCGAGCTTCTGGGCATCGGCGTCACCGGCCCCGCCCAACGCGATCAGCGCGGCGGCGACCCAGGCGATCAGGCGTGTGCGCATGCGGTCGTCCCCCACTTGGTTCCGCGCCCAGCCTATCAGGCGGTGACCGCGCGGCCAGCCCCGATTTTCGATCGGTTGCGCAACTTTGCATGCCCGATGTTCGCCGCCCGCCAAACCGGCTAGACGGCGCGCGTGAACGATCCGCGCCCCCTGTTGCCTTTCTTCGTCGTGATGACCGGCATCGCGATCTTCTCGGGCATGGACGCGCTGATGAAGGAACTCGTGCCCGCGATCGGGGTCTATTCGGCGCTGCTGTGGCGCACGCTGGCGGCGCTGCCGATGTCGGGCACATATTTCGCGCTCGACGGGCCGCGCCGCCCCGATGCGGCGGTGCTGCGCGTCCATCTGACGCGGGCGTCGGTATCGGTGGTCATGGCGCTGCTGTTCTTCTGGGGGCTCGGCCGGCTGCCGATGGCGCAGGCGATCGGGCTTTCGTTCATCGCACCCCTGCTCGCGCTGATCCTGGCCGGGCTGATCCTGAAGGAACGCGTGCCGCCGCGCGCGATATGGGCGACGCTGGTCGCATTTCTGGGCGTCATGGTCATCATGTTCGGCCAGTCGCAGGCGCGGATGGGGGACGATGCGCTGCTCGGTGCGCTCGCTGTTCTCGCCTCGGCGCTGTGCTACGCCTGGAATATCATCCTGATGCGCCAGCAGGCGCTGGTTGCCGGCCCGGCGGAGGTCGTCTTCTACCAGACCCTGCTGGTCGGCACGCTGCTGCTGATCGGTGCCCCCATATGGCTGAGCGTACCGCCGGTCGCGCTGATCGACGAAATCGTGGCGGCCGCGCTGTTCACCATCATTTCCATGGCGCTGATGTCGTGGGGCTATGCGCGCGCGGAGGCGAGCTTCCTGGCGCCGACCGAATACACCGCGTTCATCTGGGCCGCGCTGCTCGGCTGGATGGTGTTCGGCGAGCAGGTGTCGTGGTTCACGCTGGCGGGCACAGCGATGATCATCGCCGGCGTGGCGTGGGGCACTGGCCGCACGAAGGGCGCAGTGGTCGCGACGCCTGCCGCGCCCGCCTGAACGCACCCCGACCGGCCAAAGACTTGGGAGAAATGCCGATGCCCGTCACCATTCGCCGCGCCGAGCCGCGCGACCTGCCCGAGATCCAGGCCCTGCTGCACGCCTTTGGCCGGCATCTCGAGCGCCCCGAATGGGTGACGGGAAGCGCGGGGGCGCTGGAAGCCGCGCTGTTCGGCGATCCGCCGAGCGGACACGGTCATGTCGCCGAGCTCGACGGCCGCGTGGTCGGCATCGCGCTATGGTTCCTGACCTATAATTTCTGGACGACGCGGCCCGTGCTCTATCTGGAAGACCTGTATGTCGACGCCAGCGCGCGCGGCAGCGGGGCGGGCGAGGCATTGCTGCGTGCGCTGGGCGCGGAGGCGGTCGCGCGCGACTGCGCCTGGATGTCCTGGGCGGTGCTGGTCACCAACGGGGGTGCCAAGCGCTTCTACGAGCGGCTTGGCGCGGCGCACGACCCGAGCTGGGAAGTCTGGCGGCTGGAGGGGGATGCGCTGACGGCGCTTGGCACTGGCCGGAACTAGGAATCGGGCGTCGCCCCGGCGGGGGCCGGGGTCGCTACCCATACCGGGCGCTCGATTCTGTCAGCGGCCCCGGCCTGCGCCGGGGCGACGCTTTCGTTCCTTGCCTGCTTGCAGCCGCCCGCTCAGGCAGCCTTTGCCTGCTCCGCGCGTGCAATCGCCTCGAGGACGATGCGGCGCGCATAATCGGCATTTTCCCAATGGCCGACCCGGACCCACTTCTTGGCCTCCAGGTCCTTGTAGTGGGTGAAGAAATGCTCGATCTGCTGCATCACGATCTCGGGCAGATCCTCTTTCTCGTCGACCTTGGTGTAATAGGGGAAGGTCGCGTCGACCGGCACGGTCAGCAACTTCTCGTCGCCGCCGGCCTCGTCCTCCAGCAGCAGCACCGCGATCGGGCGCACGCGGACGATACAGCCGGGAATGAAGGGCGAGCGGGCGACGACGAGCGCGTCCAGCGGGTCGCCGTCGGGCGACAGGGTGTGCGGGATGAAGCCATAATTGGCCGGGTAGCGCATCGGCGTGTGCAGGATGCGGTCGACGAACAGCGCGCCCGATTTCTTGTCGAATTCATATTTCACCGGCTCGCCGCCGACGGGTACTTCGATAATGCAGTTCAGGCTGTTGGGCGGATCGTCCCCCACCGGCACCATGTCGATACGCATTGCTGTTCTTCCTTATTTTGCTGTCAACAGCCGATCCAGGCCCGCCTCTCCCGAAGCGATTTTTTCGAGGCGCGGATAACGCAGCCCTTCGTGATAGTCGACGACCACGTCACGATAGGCTTCGCCCTCCTTGACCATCAGCCGAATCGGCGTCGTCGTTCCCTTGGCGGCGGTGATGGCCTTCTTCAAACGCTCGGGAGTATAGGTCTGTCCATTGACCGCGACCAGCGTCGCACCCGTGGTCAGCCCCTGCTTATACGCCGGTCCGCCCCAATCGACGGATGAAATCACGCCTTCCTTGTTGAGCACGACGCCGATCGAATAGGTGAAGTCGTTCGCCTTCCCCCGGGTTTCGCGATCCTTGAGGAACGCGCTCGGCTCGTCGCCATAGACCAGCTTGTAGCCGTTGTCGGTCAGTCCGGCGAGCGGCGCGCGATCGCTGGGCCGATTGACGCGCGTGTCGAGCAGCGTGCGCCAGTCATAGGGCTGGATTGCATTCAGCGTCGCGACGACGTCGTCGAACGTGTAGGTCAGCACGCCCCAGTCGCCGTCATTGACCCCGAAAAACGCCCTCGCGAAATCGTCCATCGACTTTTTG
Source organism: Sphingomonas sp. CCH15-F11 (assembly GCF_001557005.1). Taxonomy (NCBI): domain Bacteria; kingdom Pseudomonadati; phylum Pseudomonadota; class Alphaproteobacteria; order Sphingomonadales; family Sphingomonadaceae; genus Sphingomonas; species Sphingomonas sp. CCH15-F11. Next base: position 25,795 of record NZ_LSKG01000143.1, read on the forward strand.
CCGCGCGACTCGCGGCGCAGGATCGAATCCACCTCGAGCCAGATCAGCAGGCCCTCATTGTAGTAATCCTCCGAACGCTGATAGCTCACCCAGCCCTTGGGCCGGCGTGCAGAGATGATCGGATCGTTGGTGGTATCGACCAGCGGGCGCCATTCGCGGCCCTTGCGCGTGTCGAGCGAGGCCGCGATCGCCGCATAGGCGTCCAGCGTCTGCTGCTTGGTGAACAGGCCCGACCGCGCGCCGAGCACATAGCCCCAGAACTGCGTCTGCCCTTCATAGACCCAGAGCAGGCTGTCCTGCATCGGCGTCTTGAAATCGGGGGTGAACAGGTCGGCACCGCGGCGATACTTGCCGTTCCAGCTGTGCACCATTTCGTGCGGCAGCAGGTTGCGCTCGCCCGGCCCCTTGTCCCATTCGGTGAAATAGCCGGGATCGACGCCGTTTTCGGAGCTGCGGTGATGCTCGAGCCCGATCGAGCCCATCTTGTTGGTGATCGCCAGCAGGAATTCGTAGCGGTCATAATGCTGCGCGCCGAACAACGCGACGGCCTGGGTCACCAGCGCGCGGTGCTTGGCGATCTGGTCTTCGGTCGCCGCGAGCTCCTCGGGCGTGTCGGCAACAACGTTCAGGTCGACGCGGTCGGACAATTTCCACTCGCGGAAATAGCGCCCGGCGAACACCGGCGAATCGACCAGCGTTTCGTAATCGGTCTTCTCATAGCGATAGACCGCGCCCTCGCGTGTCGCGGGCAGGCCGGACGCGGCGGTCCACCCGTCCGGATAGGTCACCGTCGCCTCGACCGGGATCTGGCGGGTGAAATAGCCGGCGGGATAGAGGCTGACGGCTTCCCATTGCAGGTTGAGCATGTCGGGGGTGACGACGACGCGTCCCTGGTTGGGCTGGGTTGCCGACAGGAATTCGAACGTGACGATGACCTCGCGCACGCCGGCGGGCACGTCGATATGAAAGGCATAGACGTCGAGCGGGTCGCGCCGCCACGCCAGCCGCTGGCCATTGGCGGTGATGGTCAGTCCCGCCAGTTTCTCGATTTCGCCGCGCGGCGCATGCTTGCCGGGCAACCATTGCGGCATCAGCAGCGCCATCGGCCCGGCGGCGGCGACGGGAATCGTCTCCTTTACGCGATAGATCGCCTGGTTGATCCGCGTCGCGTCGACTTCGAGCTTGATCGTGCCGGGATAGGGAATGTCGCGCGCGGCCGGGATGGTGCTGGTGATCGGCAGCGGCTGGGGCTGGGACCGGTTCTGCGCCGCCGCATCTGTGATCAGGGCGAGGGGGGCGGCGGCAAGCATCAGGGCGGAGAACGCGACCGATCGGAGCATCGACTGTCTTTCGTGAAAGGAACGGGAAAGGCGGCTGGTCGCGCAGATAAGCCGCCCCGCCGCGCCACGTAAAGACCGTCGGGGAAAATCGCCGGCCCCGGCCCCGGTCTCGCCAGGGCCAGGGTGCGCGTCTTCAGCGCACGATGACGCGGGTGTAGAGGTGCCAGGTCGCGTAACCGAGCCACGGCAGCACCACCGCCAGCCCGATCGCGAACGGGATCGTGCCGAGCACGAGCAGCACGCCGACACGCAGGCCCCAGCCCAGCGTCTCCCCCGGGTTGCGGCGTGCGGCGGCGAGCGACGTGCGTACCGCGTCGGGCGCCTCGACCGAGCGGTCGACGACCATCGGAAAGGAGATGAAGGCGAACACGAGCGTCACGGCGGCAAAGGCTGCGCCGACCAGATGGCCGATCACGATCATCGCCCAGCCCTCCGGCGTCGTGAACAGCCGCCCGAAAATGTCGCCGATCTGCATCGCGCCGGTCTGGCCCAAGGTCGCGGCATAGATGAGATAGGCCGCCATCAGCCACGCGCCGAACAGCACCGCCAGGCCCAGGCTGAGCATCGCCAGCGGCGTGCGGCTGCGACCGTTCAGCGGATCGAAGAAATGCCACCAGCTCGACTCGAGCCCGGCCTCGCGCCGTCGGGCAAGCTCGTAAAAGCCCGCCGCGACCGCGGGTCCTGCGATCGACAGCCCCGCGACGGCGGGGAAGAACAGCGGCAGCAATGAATCGTTGAGCGCGATCGCCCCGGCGAGCAGACAGACGAACGGATACAGCAGCCCCAGGAAAATGAGATCGCCGCGCTTGGCGGTGAAGTCCTTCCACCCTTCCGACAGCGCCCAGTTGACGTCGGCCATGCCGATCCGCCGGATTTCCGGGGTGACGGCGGCGGGAGCCGGGACGGGTTGTGCAGAATCGAGCATCGAAGCCATCTGGAGCGGTCCTTTGTCGGTTCGAATGAAACGGTCGGCGGGTATCCTTTTGCTTTGAGGTACGGAGCATACACCCTTGCGGGCGGGGGGCAAAGATTGGGGGGGTGTCGGGGGATAGAATTGACTGGCAGCAACCCATTGCGTTCGTTTGCCGCGACTGCGATGTTTACCAAATGGGTCGCCGCATCTGGCTCGTTTATGCAATTTCGGTGGCACTTAGTGCCTGCGCCGATGAGTCGGAGACATCGCTCAGGAAGCAGTCTCCCGCGACACGCCAATGCTCTGCGGATTTGGGGGCGACTAGGGCGGCAACGCTCGTCGAACAATGCATTCAGGTTTCGCCTGCCACGCGACCGCCCTGCAACGCTCAGAACTCTTGTGCCATGATCCGAAACGAGATCAAACGCGGCTGCGACTACATCGGCGAAGGAAAGCCCGACTTCTGTGGAGGTTAGGAGCGGGCTTCTACACGAAGTGCGCCATTCGTGCAGGTCGCGTTAGTCTACCCCCCAAACGGCGCATTCAACCTCACGATTGCCCGGTTGAGCACGCCCGCGAACGTCACCCATATCAGATAGGGCAGCACCAGCAGCCCGGCGAGCGGGGTGATACGGGCCAGGCCGACCGCGAGCACCGCGACCGAGACCCATAGCCCGACCACCTCGATCAGCGCCCAGTCGGGCCGCCGCGCCATGAAGAACAGCGGGCTCCAGGCGAGGAAGAAGGCGCCGTTGACGCCGAACAGGATCAGCACGTCGCGGCGCGCGGCCGCGTCGGGCGCGGCGTTCCATGCGACGACGGCTGCGGTGGCGGCGCAGGCGAGGATGATCGTCCAGGCGGGGCCGAACAGCCAGTCGGGCGGCTTCCATTCGGGCTTGCGCAAATTCTTGTACCACGGGCCGATGATCGTCGTCCCGCCGCCCGCCAGGCCGAGCAGCAGCGCGATGCCGCCCGCGACCCACGGTGGCGACAATTCAAAGCCGTTCATGTTTGTCTGCCCTGATTGACACCCGGCATCTTGCCGACTGTCCAACGCATGTTACACAGCATGGGTGCGCCAGCCTTTCCCTTTTTCCGCGATCGTCGGGCAGGACGAGATGAAGTTCGCCCTGCTGATGAGCGCGGTCGACCCCAAGATAGGGGGCGTGATGGTGTTTGGCGACCGCGGCACGGGCAAGTCGACCGCGGTGCGCGCGCTGGCCGCGTTGCTGCCGCCGATTCCGGCGAGCGACGCGGGGTTTCAGGACGGCAGCCCGAAAAAGGGCAAGGTGCCGGTGCCGTTTATCGACCTGCCGCTGGGCGCGACCGAGGACCGCGTCGTCGGCGCGCTCGACCTGGAGCGCGCGCTGGGCGAGGGGGTCAAGGCGTTCGAGCCGGGGCTGCTCGCCCGCGCGCACGGCGGGTTCCTCTATATCGACGAAATCAACCTGCTTGAGGACCATATCGTCGACCTGCTGCTCGACGTCGCGGCATCGGGCGAGAATCTGGTCGAGCGCGAGGGGTTGAGCGTGCGCCACCCGGCGCGCTTCGTGCTGATCGGCAGCGGCAATCCTGAGGAAGGCGAGCTGCGCCCGCAATTGCTCGACCGCTTCGGCCTGGCGGTCGAGGTGCGCACGCCCACCGCCATTCCCGACCGGGTCGAGATTTTGAAGCGCTGCGATGCGTTCGAGCGCGATCCCGCCGGCTTCACCGCCGCCTGGGACAAGGCGGAGCGCAAGACGCTGCGCCGCATCGCCAAGGGGCGCGAGCGGCTGGGCGCGGTGACGATGCCCGACGCGATCCTGGCGCGCGCGGCGATGATCTGTGGCGCGGTCGGCGTCGATGGCCTGCGCGGCGAACTGACGCTGATGCGCGCGGCGCGGGCGTTTGCGGCGATCGAGGGCGCGGATGAAGTGCGCGAGAGCCACCTCGATCGAGTCGCGCCGATGGCGCTCCGGCACCGGCTGCGCCGCAATCCGCTGGACGACACCGGGTCGACGGTGCGCATCGAACGCGCGCTCGGCGAACTGGCGGCGGCATGACCCCGGCGGGCGACGTGTCGCCCGTGGCGGAGATTGATCCCATTGCCGATGCGCTGCTCGCCGCGCGATTGTGCGCGGTCGATCCGATGCTGGGGGGCATGGTGCTGCGCGGGGCGTCGCATGAACTGGCGGAGGGCATCGTCGCGGCGGTGCGCGCCGGGCTGGGCGCGGATGCGCCGGTGCGCCGGGTGCCGGGCAATGTCGATCTCGACCGGCTGATCGGCGGGCTGGACCTGGGCAGCACGCTGGCGTTCGGCCGGCCGGTGGCGCAGCGCGGGTTGCTGGCGGAGGCGGCGGGCGGTGTGGTCGTGCTGCCGATGGCCGAACGTGCCGCGGACAATGTGGTCAGCCAGATCGCGGTGGTCATCGATACCGGCGACGTCGTGCTGGAGCGCGACGGCATGGCGTCGCGCACGCCCGCGCGCTTCGTCACGATTGCGCTGGACGAGGGGCAGGGCGATGAGCGCGTCGCGCCCGCGCTGACCGAGCGGCTGGCGTTTGCCTTCGACGTCGTTGGCGTTCGCAGTCATTCACCCTTCCCCTGCAGGGGAGGGGAAGGGGGCGGACGCGCGCCACAAGCGCTGCGCCAGATGGACAGCCCCCACCCCAACCCCTCCCCTGAAGGGGCGGGGCTCAGCGAAATTGGCCGCGCTGCAGGCCGCTCAGTTGTATGGTGGGTCGGCGCGGTCGCGATAGGCGACGCGCAGGTCGAGGCATTGGCCGGCATCGCCGCGGCGCTGGGTGTCGCCTCGATCCGTGCGCCGATCTTCGCCCTCAGGGCAGCGCGCGCGCTGGCGCGGCTGGACGGTCGAGCTGTGGTGAGCGACGATGACGTCGCGCTCGCCGTGCGGCTGGTGCTGGTGCCGCGCGCGACGCGGCTGCCGGACACGCCCGAAGCGGAACCGGCCGAACCCGATGCGCCCTCGCCGCCGCCAGAGTCTTCCGATCGCCCCGCCGACGAGAGCCAGGATGCGCAGCAGCCGCAAAAGCTCGACGATGTCGTGCTCGACGCGGTGCTGGCCCAGCTGCCCCCCGACATGCTGGCGGCGATTGCCGAGGGGAACCAGGCGCGCGGCAAGGCGGGCGCGGGCGGCGCGGGCGAGCGGCGGCGCTCCCCGACGCGCGGACGGCCGGTCGGCACGCGCGCGGGCATCCCGCGTCATGGGTTGCGTCTCAGCCTGATCGATACGATCCGCGCGGCGGCGCCGTGGCAGCGGCTGCGTGGGCGCGACGATGCGCGCGTGCGTATCCGCAAGGACGACCTGCGCATCCGCCGGTTCGAAACGCGCGCGGAAGCGACGACGATCTTTGCGGTCGATGCGTCGGGATCGGCGGCGCTCGCCCGGCTGGCCGAGGCCAAGGGCGCGGTCGAGCTGATGCTGGGCGAAGCCTATGTGAAGCGGGCGCAGGTCGCGCTGGTCGCGTTCCGGGGCGAGGGGGCGGAGCTGCTGCTGCCGCCGACCCGGTCGCTGGCGCGCGCGCGCCGGGCGCTGGGCGAGCTGCCCGGCGGGGGCGGCACGCCGATCGCGGCCGGGCTGCACGCCGCGCTCGAACTGGCGCAAGCGGCGAAGGCGCGCGGGCGCACGCCATTCGTCGTCGTGCTGACCGACGGCCGCGCTAACGTGACGCTGGCCGGTCTGGGCGACCGTACGCGCGCGCAGGCAGAGGCGCAGGCGGCGGCGCGGATGATTGCCGAGGCGGGCGTGGCGGGCGCGTTCGTCGACATCTCGCCACGGCCCCGGCCGGAGGGGGCGCTGCTCGCGGCTGCCATGCGTGCGCGCTATCTGGCGCTGCCGCGTGCCGATGCGCGAGAGATGCACCGCGCGGTCAAGGCGGTGCAGGCATGACGCTGCGCTTCGATCGCGACGGCCGCGACTGGCCCCACCGCGACGCCAGCCGTTTCGTGAACCTCGGGCGGCTGCGCTGGCACGTCCAGACGATGGGCGAGGGCCCGGTCGTCCTGTTGCTCCACGGCACAGGCGCGGCCACGCACAGCTGGCGCGGGGTGATGCCGCTGCTGGCGGAGCACTTCACCGTCATTGCGATGGACCTGCCCGGCCACGGCTTCACGACCGGGCGGCCGGCGGGTGGGCTTGCAATGCCGGCGATGGCGCGCGCGGTCGCCGACCTGCTCACCGCGTTGCAGGTTCAGCCTGTGGCGGTCATCGGCCATTCGGCGGGCGCGGCGATCGGGGTGCGGCTGGCGATTGACGGATGGGTCGCCCCGCGCGCGGTGATCGGGCTGAACGCCGCGCTGCTGCCCTTTCCGGGGCTCGCCGCGCGCATCTTTCCGACGCTGGCCAAGCTGCTCTTCGCCAACCCCTTCGCGCCCTATATCTTCTCGCGGATCGCGCAGGGGCCGGGTGAGGTTGCGCGGTTCTTGCTGCGCAGCACGGGATCGACGATCGATGCGGAGGGTGTTGCGCTGTACACGCGGCTGTTCAGCGACCCCGGCCATTGCGGCGCAGCGATCGCGATGATGGCCGAATGGGACCTGGAAGCGTTCGCGGCACGGCTGCCCGCCCTTTCGGTGCCGCTGAACCTGCTCCACGGCGATCGCGATGCCGCGATCCCGGCGCGCACGATGGCCGAGGTGGCGGCGATGGTGCCCGGCACGCGCACCGAGCTGCTCGACGGGCTGGGCCATCTGGCGCATGAGGAAGCACCGGCGCGGGTGGTCGAACGCATCCGCGTCGCGCTGGCGGACGTAACTATGTCAGCCACAGAATGACCCGTTGCTCGACTGCGCTCGAAACGAACGGAACAAGGGGAATAGGAGCCGGCCTATGCATTCAAACCTCTACGGCCTGATCGAGCTGATCTTCACCGGCGGCGTCGTGCTTGCGTTTCTCGGCTGGCAATATTGGTCGGTCAATCGCGAGATCGCCAGGGACAAGCGGAAGGCGAAGCCGCCCACGCCGGAGGGCGACGCCTGAGTTGATCTTCGGTTGGCGGATTGTCCCTACGCCTGAAGCGGAGTGCGTGCCGGACAGGCCCCACCCCAACCCCTCCCCTGAAGGGGAGGGGCTTGACGAGCCAAACTTGTCACAAGTTTCAACCGTCACCCCGGACTTGATCCGGGGTCTCGCTGCTTGACCTGCCGCAGGAAATAGCGGGACTCCGGATCAAGTCCGGGGTGACGGCCAGCTTATGACCACCGGCGTCAGAATAACGCGCGCGGCATCCGGTAAGGCAGCATGGTCTGGATGACCGGGTTGGCGAAGCGGGTGAGCGACAGGCTCTCATGCACCGCGAATGCGTCCTCTCCGAACAGCCGGGTGTGCAGGCCCGAGCGCGCGTAGAATGGCGCGTCGATCCAGGTGCGCCGCACGCGGGCGCCGTCGCCGCCGTCGCTGCGCGTGCGCCGGTCGACCAGCCAGCCTGTGCGCGGCAGGCGCTGGCTCGGCGGCGCTTCGACATCGCGCCATCGGCCCTGTCCGTCGCACAGCAGCGCCAGGTCGAAGGGCCGACCGTCGCGGCGCACGCCTTCATAGATGACCGCGACGTCGCGCTTCAGGTGCGCGCGCGACCAGTGCCAGTCGCGAAACCCCGCCTCCAGCGGCTCATCGCCGAAATTGCTGTCGAAATAGCCGGGGCCGGACCAGCTGACGCCGGGACGGTCCATGGTCACCTCGACGCGCGCGCGCGGGCTGACCGGGTGCCAGCGATGCCGCGCGTCGGGATCGAGCGCAAAGGCGGTGGTCGCGATCATCTCGGGCCACAGCCGGATGCGTCCGCGAACGCGATAGGGCAGGGGCGCCGACCATTCGTCGATGTCGATGGTCAGGCAGTCGCCGTCCCACCGCATCGCACTGGGCCCGACCTGAAAATGGTCGGCACTGCGGTCGACCCGCCCGACCCCGCGCTCCGTCATCGCCCAGGCCCCCGCGCGCGGGCCGTTCATCGCGATGTTGATCGCGCAGTGATTGTCGGGCCGGCCGCGCCCGGTGAGCTTGTAGTAAGGGGAGAAGACGCTGCCGACAAAGGCGATAATCGTCAGCCCGTACTGCCCGTCGTCACTGTTCGCGTCGATGTACCACCAGGCATAGCCCTGGGCATCGACCGCGACGTCGAAGCGCGGTCCTTGCGCCAGCAATCGACGGCAAGGCTGGCGGACAGGGCGGCCATCGGCAGGCCCGCGCCCGGGTGCGTGCTGCCGCCCGCGCAATAGAGCCCAGGGATCCTGGTCCGGCTCCCCTGGCGCCGGAAGGACGCCGCCCAGCCGTGCGAGGCCCGTCCATAAAGGGCTCCACCCGTCGACGGGCACAGTTGCTCGAACTCGGTCGGGGTCAAAAGCCGGGTAGCTTCCGGCTGCAAATCGAGCGAAAGCCCGGCTTGCGACATCCGATTGCGCATCGCGTTCGTGCATTGGTCGATCTCCGACGGGGAAAAGCCGCCCCGGTCGCCGCGCGGCGGGGCATTGACGATGATCTGAAAGCGTTCGGCCGCGCCGTCCCGGGCGCAGGCACCGATGTCGTCGCGATCCTGTGCGCAGACATAGACGGTGGGGTCGCCCGCCAGCCGGTTGTGGCCCAGTGCGGTAAATTCGGCCGGATAGTCGTTGGAAAACAGGACATTGTGGCGAACCAGCGGGAATCCGGTTGCCGTGGCGCGCGCCAGCCAGACGAATGCGCCCAGCGATCGCGCCGCGGGAGGCACCGCGGCGACCGCGCCGGCGGCGGCGGGGCCGAACCGTCCGGCTGCGATCGCGGCGGGATCGGCGTTGCAGATGACGGCGCGCGCGGCGAGATGCTCGCCCGACGCCAGGCCGACGCCGCTCGCGCGGCCGTGCGCGACGGTGATCGCCGCCACCGGGCTGTCGTAGCGATAGGTGACGCCGAGCGACCGGCCCAGCGATTCGAGGGCGCGGGCAAGCGCGTGCATGCCACCGTCGATGAGCCACACGCCGCGGGCCTCGACATGCGCGATCAGCATCAGGGTGGCGGGACAGGCAAAGGGCGACGAGCCGCAATAGGTGGCGTAACGCCCGAACAACTGGCGCAGGCGTGAATCGCGGAAATAGCCGCCCAGCGCCTTCCACATCGATTCATAGGGCCTGAGGTTGAACGCGCTGGCCGGGCGATGGCGCGCGATTCGCCAGGTCAGCGTCAATGGATCGGTCTTCGGTGCGTGAAGGAAGCTCGGTTCGAGCGCGTCGAAGATGCGCTGGGCCTCGGCCCGAAAGGCGCGATAGCCGCGCGCTTCGCCGGCTCCCGCGAAATCGCCGATCGCCGCTTCGCTGGCGGCCGGATCCGCGAACAGGTCGAGCCGCGCGTCCGCGCCCCAGCCGTGCCGGGCGAGCAGTGCGGCGGGGCGTACGGTCAGGTAATCGTCGATCGACGCCCCGCATTCGGCGAAGATCGCGGCAAAGGTGTCGCGCAAGGTGAATACGGTCGGACCGGCATCGACGGCGTCGCCCGCCACATCGATCGCGCGCAGCTTGCCGCCCGGTCCCGCCTGCGTCTCGACCACGGTGACATGATCCCCCCGCGCGGCACAGAGCGCGGCCGCGACCAGCCCGCCCATGCCTGCGCCAATGATGATCACCCGATCCGCCATGTCGTGCCGGTCGCGTCCCTCCTGTGCGGCATCGCAGGTGCGGCCGACAGCCGCCCGGCGATGCGATCGCGATTGACCCGATGCTAACATGTGTCAAAACCGTTGGACATATGGTTTGTCCATTCCACGCGTCCGTCCTTGATCGGCGTGCGGGATCCGGCGGGTAAGGGGGGGCGGCGATGGCGTGGCGGACGCGCTGGATCATGTGGCGCAACGCCATGCTGGCAAGCCCGGGATTTCAGCGGTTCGCGGCGCGGTTTCCGATCACCCGCCCCGTTGCGCGGGCCAAGGCGCGCGCGCTGTTCGACCTGGTCGCCGGCTTCACCTATTCGCAGACGCTGGCGGCGGTCATTGAAACCGGCTGGCTCGACCGGCTGGCCGAAGCGCCCCGCGACGTCGAGTCGCTCGCCGGGCAGGCCGACCTGTCGACCGAAGGCGCCGAGCGACTGTTGAAGGCCGCGGCGGCGATCGGCCTGACCGAGCGCCTGAATGACGGACGCTGGACGCTGGGCCAGGCGGGCGCGGCGCTGCGCGGCAATGCCGGGATCGCGGAGATGGTGCGCCACCATCACCATCTTTATGCCGACCTGGCTGATCCGCTGGCACTGCTGCGACGCGGCGGCGCGGGCGAATTGTCGGAATATTGGCGTTATGCGCGCGCCACGGGCACCGGCAGCGCACAGGAGGTCGCCGAATATTCCGCGCTGATGGCGGCGTCGCAACCTATGGTCGCCGATCAGGTGATCGACGCCTATCGATTCGGCCGCCATCGGCGGGTGATGGATGTGGGGGGCGGCGAGGGCGCGTTCCTGGCCCGGCTGGCGGCGCGAGTCGACGGGCCGGAACTCGCGCTGTTCGACCTGCCGTCGGTCGTCGACCGCGCGGCGGCGCGGCTGGCGTCGGCAGGTGTGGCGGACCGGGTGCGACTCCATCGCGGCAGCTTCCTTGCCGATCCCCTGCCGCAAGGTGCCGACTGCATCACGCTGGTCCGCATCCTGCACGATCACGACGATGAACCTGCACAGCAATTGCTGCGCAATGTTCATGCAGCACTGCCCGCCGGGGGACGGGTGGTCATCGCCGAACCGATGGCCGATACGCCATCGGCCCGCGCCATGGGGGACGCCTATTTCGGCTGGTATCTCCTGGCCATGGGATCCGGCCGTCCACGCCCGGCACGCGAAATCAAGGCGATGCTGGCCGCAAGTGGTTTCACGCAAATACGGCGCATTCAAACCGCAATGCCGGTCACAGCTTCTATGATCATTGCTTCGCGGTAACGATCCAAGCGTAAAGTCAGATTGACAATCACTACTGTCCAGCTAGACTGACACTTATCGGGAAACCCACTGGGGGTTCCTATAATTGGGGAGAGCGCCATGAAAGCGCTTGCAGTGATATTGGAGGCGCCGGAGCGCCTGTCAGTACGCCCCCTTGACCTCGACCCGATGGGCTGCGGCGACGTCCGGGTCGAAATCGCCTATAGCGGCGTCAGCTCGGGCACCGAGAAGCTGTTGTGGACCGGTCGGATGCCGACCTTTCCTGGGATGGGCTATCCGCTGGTCCCGGGATATGAATCGGTCGGCCGCGTCGTCGACGCCGGGGCTGATGTGCGCGCGCGGATCGGCGAATGGGTCTTCGTGCCGGGTGCGACCTGTTACAGCCGGGCCCGCGGCCTTTTCGGCGGCAGTGCCTCCACCGTCATCCTGCCTTCTGCGCGGGCGATGCCCGTCGCCGAATCGCTGGGCAGCGATGGCGTGCTGATCGCGCTCGCGGCGACCGCCTATCATGCCATCGCGGCGGGCAGCACGCCCGAGCTGATCGTCGGGCACGGCGTGCTCGGCGCGCTGACCGCGCGGATCGCGATCGCCTGTGGTGCCGACAAGCCGACCGTGTGGGAAACCCGCGCCGACCGGCGCGACGCGCTGGATTATGACGTCATCCACCCCGATGCCGACGCGCGCCGCGACTATCGCGCGATCATCGATGCCAGCGGTGACGGCGCCGGGCTCGACGGCCTGATCGGGCGGCTGGCCAAGGGGGGCGAGATCGTCCTTGCCGGCTTCTACGATCGCCTGAGCTTCGCCTTTCCGCCCGCCTTCATGCGCGAGGCGCGGCTGCGCATCTCCGCCGAATTCACGCCCGCCGACATCGCCGCGGTGACCCGCTTGATCGATTGCGGGCTGCTCGAGCTCGATGGACTGATCAGCCACATCCGCCCCGCGACGCAGGCCGACCAGGCCTATCCCGCAGCCTTTACCGACCCTGAGTGCCGCAAGATGGTGCTCGACTGGAGAACCCAATGAGCATGCTCGATCCGGGCCAGCTGCGCGAGGAAGCGTCGCACGAGCCCGATCCCGTTCCCAGCGGTCCGGTGACCAAGGAAACCCAGATCATTGCGATCTATGGCAAGGGCGGGTCGGGCAAGTCCTTCGCGCTGGCCAATCTCTCCTACATGATGGCGCAGCAAGGCAAGCGCGTGCTGCTGATCGGCTGTGATCCGAAGAGCGATACGACCAGCCTTTTGTTCGGCGGAAAGTCGACCCCGACGATCATCGAAACCTCTTCGGCGAAGAAGCTGGCGGGCGAGGAAATCGGCATCGAGGATGTCTGTTTCCAGCGTGACGGCGTGTTCGCGATGGAATTGGGCGGCCCGGAGGTCGGTCGCGGCTGCGGCGGACGCGGAATCATCCACGGGTTCGAGACGCTGGAAAAGCTGGGCTTCCACGAATGGGGCTTCGACTATGTCCTGCTCGACTTCTTGGGCGACGTGGTGTGCGGCGGCTTCGGCCTGCCGATCGCGCGGGACATGTGCCAGAAGGTGATCGTCGTCGCGTCGAACGACCTGCAGTCGCTCTACGTCGCCAACAATGTCTGCAAGGCGGTCGAGTATTTCCGCAAGATGGGCGGCAATGTCGGCGTCGCCGGCATGATCATCAACAAGGATGACGGCACCGGCGAGGCGCAGGCTTTTGCCCAGGCGATCGGCATCCCGACGCTCTGCGCGATCCCCGCCAATGAGGACATCCGCCGCAAATCGGCGAATTACCAGATCATCGGTACCCCCGACAGCGAATGGGGCTCGCTGTTCGCCGATCTGGCCAAGAACGTCGCGGAAGCGCCCCCGGTTCAGCCGCGGCCGCTGGACCAGGACGGGCTGCTCGGCCTGTTCAAGCCCGAGGATACCGGCGGCAACGTGACGCTGCGCCCCGCCACCCAGGCGGACATGCGCGGCAAACCGTTCGTCACCAAGCCCAGCCTCGAAGTCGTGTACGACGCGGTTTGACCGGCATGACCGCCCCCGCATCCAACGCCTCGCGCACTCCGGATCGCATCGCGGTCGAGGGGGGATGTGCCAGCGGTGAAACGCTGCGCGGCGGCGGTGCAGGCGGGCAAGTCGGACGTGCTCACCCGTTATGCACAGGATTATCCACAGGGCCCGCATGATCAGCCGCAATCGATGTGCCCGGCATTCGGCAGTCTGCGCGTCGGCCTGCGCATGCGGCGGACCGCGACCGTGCTCTCCGGCTCGGCCTGCTGCGTCTACGGCCTGACCTTCACCAGCCATTTCTATGGCGCGCGACGCAGCGTCGGCTATGTCCCGTTCAGCTCGGAGACGCTCGTCACCGGCAAGCTGTTCGAGGACATCAAGGAAGCCGTCGAGAACCTCGCCGACCCGGCGCTCTACGACACCATCGTCGTCACCAATTTGTGCGTGCCGACCGCGAGCGGCGTGCCGCTGCAGCTGTTGCCCGACCAGATCAACGGTGTGCGGATCATCGGCATCGACGTGCCGGGATTCGGCGTGCCGACCCATGCCGAGGCCAAGGACGTCCTGGCCGGCGCCATGCTGAATTATGCGCGGACCGAGGCCGAGGCCGGCCCGGTTGCCGCGCCCCGCGAACGATCGGACCGGCCGACGGTGACTCTCCTGGGTGAGATGTTCCCCGCCGACCCACCGGGTATCGGCTTGATGCTGGAACCCCTGGGCCTTGCGGCCGGCCCGGTCGTCCCGACCCGCGAATGGCGCGAGCTCTATGCCGCGCTCGACTGCGCGGCGGTGGCGGCGATCCATCCCTTCTACACCGCCAGCGTGCGCGAGTTCGAAGCGGCGGGACGCAGCGTCGTCGGGTCGGCGCCGGTGGGCGTCGACGGCACCGCCGCCTGGCTCGACGCGATCGGTGCAGCCTGTGGCATTGCACAGGACAAGGTCGACGCGGCCAAGAACCGCTTCCTGCCCGCGATCCAGGCCGCGCTCGCCGCGCGTCCGATCAAGGGGCGGATCACGGTGTCGGGCTATGAAGGTTCGGAACTGCTGGTCGCGCGCCTGCTGATCGAAAGCGGCGCGGACGTGCCCTATGTCGGCACCGCCTGCCCGCGCACCCGCTGGTCGGACCCCGATCGCGAGTGGCTGGAAGCCCGGGGCGTGCGCATCCAGTATCGCGCCAGCCTGGAGCAGGACATCGCGGCGGTCGAGGAACATCGCCCCGACCTGGCGATCGGCACGACGCCGGTGGTGCAGCACGCGAAGTCAAGCTCGATCCCCTCGCTCTATTTCACCAACCTCATCTCGGCGCGGCCGCTGATGGGTCCGGCGGGTGCGGGCAGCCTGGCGACCGTGGTCAATGCGGCGCTGGGCAACCAAGCGCGCTTCGACCGGATGACTGCGTTCTTCGAGGGTGTGGGCGCCGGCGATGCCGCGGGGGTATGGGAAACCACCCCGGCGGATCACTCGGATTTCAAGGCGAAATACGCCGCCCGCCGGATCGCGGCCGCGAAGGCGGTCGAGGCGGTGGGCGTATGACCTACATCATCGATCATGACCGTGCGGGCGGCTATTGGGGCGCGGTTTACGCCTTTACCGCGATCAAGGGGCTTCAGGTCATCATCGACGGGCCGGTGGGCTGCGAGAACCTGCCCGTCACCTCGGTGCTCCACTATACCGACGCGCTGCCGCCGCACGAGTTGCCGATCGTCGTCACCGGCCTGTCCGAACAGGAACTGGGCCGCGACGGCACCGAAGGCGCAATGCGCCGGGCGTGGAAGACGCTGGACCCCGATCTGCCCGCCGTCGTCGTCACCGGGTCGATCGCCGAGATGATCGGCGGCGGGGTCACGCCGGAGGGGACCAACGTCGTCCGGTTCCTGCCGCGCACCATCGACGAGGACCAGTGGCAAGCCGCCGATCGCGCGCTGACCTGGCTGTGGACCCAGTTCGGGCCCAAAAAGGTGCCCGCCCTGCGCCCGCGCAAGGACGGCGCAAAGCCCAAGGTCAACCTGATCGGGCCGATGTACGGCACCTTCAACATGCCGAGCGATCTGGCGGAGATCCGCCGGCTGGTCGAGGGCATCGGGGCGGAGATCAACCTGGTCTTTCCGCTGGGCAGCCACCTGGCCGACATCCGCAAGCTCGGCGATGCCGAGGTCAATGTCTGCATGTATCGCGAGTTCGGCCGCAACCTCTGCGAGACGCTGGAGCGGCCCTATCTGCAGGCGCCGATCGGGCTTGAATCCACGACCCTGTTCCTGCGCAAGCTGGGCGAGCTGACCGGGCTTGATCCCGAGCCGTTCATCGAGCGCGAGAAGCACACGACGATCAAGCCGCTGTGGGACCTGTGGCGCTCGGTCACCCAGGATTTCTTCGGCACCGCGAGCTTCGGGATCGTCGCGACCGAAACCTATGCCCGCGGCATTCGCAAGTTCCTGGAGGAGGACATGGGGCTGCCCTGCACCTTCGCCTATGGGCGGACGGCGGGCGTCAAGACCGACAATCAGTCGGTCAAACAGGCGATTGCAACCAACCCCCCGCTGGTCCTGTTCGGCAGCTTCAACGAACGAATGTACATGGCCGAGGCGGGCGGGCGCGGCGTCTATGTGCCGGCCAGCTTTCCGGGCGCGGTGATCCGCCGCCACACCGGCACGCCCTTCATGGGCTATGCGGGCGCGACCTATCTGATCCAGGAAGTGTGCAATGCGCTGTTCGATGCGCTGTTCCACATCCTGCCGCTCGCGGGCCAGCTTGACCAGGTCGATGCGACGCCGGCGCGCAACCTGGCCGAAATCGGCTGGGATGATGCGGCAAAGGCCGGTCTGGACGCGGCAGTCGAGCGCGAGCCGGTGCTGGTCCGCATTTCCGCCGCCAAGCGCATCCGCGACGCCGCCGAACGCGCGGCGCGCCGCGCCGGCCAGTCCGTCGTCACCGAACAGCTGCTGTCACAGGCGCTGACCGAAAGCCGCGTCGCATGAGCGCGCGCAGCCTTTTCCGCCCCGCGCCCGACCGGGTGCTGGCGGTCCACCAATCGCGGCGGGACAGCATCCGCCGTGATGACTGGGAGCACGTTCCGGGCTCCCCTCCTCGTCCGAATATTTGGAGACGAACGACATGAGCGACCACAGAGACGAAAGGATGGGGCCAGGAACCTACCTGACCCCAGAAGAAGCCAAGGAGTTCCACAAGCTGTTCATCAGCAGCTTCATCGGCTTCACGGTTATCGCCATCATCGCGCACTTCCTGGTGTGGAGCTGGCGGCCGTGGATTCCCGGCCCCAACGGCTACGCGATGATTTCTGACGGCGTTGCCGTGGCGCAAGCCACGATCACCGCCTTCCTGGCATAAGAAGGAGGACCACATCATGTGGAGAATGTGGCTGATATTCGACCCCCGGCGCACGCTTGTTGCGCTCGCGGTCTTCCTGTTCGTGCTGGCCCTGCTGATTCACTTCATCCTGCTCAGCACGGACCGGTTCAACTGGCTTGACGGCGGTCCGGCGACGCCGGCCGTTGCCGAAGCTCCGGCGGCGGTCACTCCCTAGCATCGGGGAAATACGCCCCCGCGCCATCCGGACAGCATCGGGCGCGGGGACGAAACAGGGCGGGCGGGGCTGGCGCGACCAGCCTCGCCTCACCTGGACGACGAAAACTGCAACCGACATCGACGCCGGCCCAGGGGGGCCCGAGCGCGGAGGATTGGGTCATGGCACTGCTGAGCTTCGAGCGAAAATACCGGGTCAGGGGAGGCACCCTGATCGGCGGTGACTTGTTCGACTTCTGGGTCGGACCCTTTTATGTCGGCTTTTTCGGCGTCACCGGCGCGATTTGTTCGCTGCTGGGCACCTTGCTGATCTTTTACGCAGCCTCGCTGGGTCCGACCTGGAACCCTTGGCTGATCTCGATCGCGCCGCCGGATCTCAGCTATGGCCTGGCGCTGGCGCCGCTGCGCGAGGGCGGCTTCTGGCAGGTCATCACGATCTGCGCGATCGGCGCCTTTGTCTCCTGGGCGCTGCGCGAGGTCGAAATCTGCCGCAAGCTCGGCATGGGCTATCACGTGCCGATCGCCTTTGGCGTCGCGATCTTCGCCTATATCAGCCTGGTGGTGATCCGCCCCGTGCTGATGGGTGCATGGGGCCACGGCTTTCCCTACGGGATTTTCAGCCACCTCGACTGGGTGTCGAACACCGGCTACCAGTATCTGCACTTCCACTATAACCCCGCGCACATGCTGGCGGTGAGCTTCTTCTTCACCACCACGCTCGCGCTGTCGCTGCACGGCGCGCTCGTCCTGTCGGCGGTCAACGTGCCCAAGGGCGGTGAGGTGAAATCGCCCGAATATGAGGACGCGTTCTTCCGCGACACGATCGGCTATTCGGTCGGCACGCTCGGCATCCACCGCGTCGGCCTGTTCCTGGCGCTGTCGGCGGGCTTCTGGAGCGCGGTGTGCATCATCATCTCAGGACCGCTGTGGACCCGTGGCTGGCCCGAATGGTGGACCTGGTGGCTCAACCTGCCGATCTGGGCTTGAGAGGGATAACGATCATGGCACGCTACCAAAACCTCTTCACGCAAGTTCAGCTGCGCGCGCCGCCGGAATTCGGCCCGCCGATGACCGACGCGACCTTCACCCGCACCGGCATGCCCAGCTACAATTACTGGATGGGCAAGTTCGGCAACGCCCAGATCGGCCCGATCTACCTCGGCCGGCTCGGCATCGCCTCGCTCATCTGCGGCTTCCTGGCCTTTGAGATCATCGGCCTCAACATGTGGGCGTCGGTCAACTGGGATCCGATCCAGTTCGTCCGCCAGCTGTTCTGGCTGGCGCTCGAGCCGCCCGGGCCCGAATATGGCGTCAGCCCGTTCGTCCCGCTGGCCGAAGGCGGCTGGTGGCTGATCGCCGGTTTCTTCCTGACATCAAGCGTCCTGTTGTGGTGGGCACGCACCTATATCCGGGCGCGCGCGCTCGGCATGGGCACCCACGTCGCCTGGGCCTTCCTGTCGGCGATCTTCCTCTTCCTCGTGCTCGGCTTCATCCGGCCGTTGCTGATGGGAAGCTGGTCGGAAGCGGTGCCGTTCGGCATCTTTCCGCACCTCGACTGGACGGCTGCGTTCTCGATCCGGTACGGCAACCTGTTCTATAACCCGTTCCATGCGCTTTCGATCGCCTTCCTCTATGGTTCGACGCTGCTGTTCGCGATGCACGGCGCGACGATCCTGGCGACCGGTCGGTACGGCGCCGAACGCGAGATCGAGCAGATCATCGATCGCGGCACCGCTGCCGAGCGCGGCGCGCTGTTCTGGCGCTGGACCATGGGCTTCAACGCCACGATGGAATCGATCCACCGCTGGGCATGGTGGTTCGCCGTGCTGACCACGCTGACCGGAGGCCTGGGCATCCTGTTGACCGGTACCGTCGTCGACAACTGGTACCTGTGGGCGATCGAGCGCGGCTATGCCGCCGAATATCCCCCGACCGGCGTGGTTGATCCCGCCACGTTGCCTGGAGCACCGCAATGAGCAGCAGCATGAGGCTTTATGCCACCCTGGCGGCCGGCGCGGGCCTGAGCCTCGCGCTCGGGGCCTGCGACCTGGGGCCGAAGAAGATCACGCAGACCGGCTATCGCGGCACGGGCATGGCGCAGGTGGTGGACGTGAACAACGTCAAGCCAGCGGCGGTCATTCCCGACGATCCCTATCCGCTGCCCGCGGACGAGGGCCCGTCGGCAGCCGAAACCTATCAGAATGTCCAGGTGCTCGGCGACTTGTCGGCCGAACGCTTCAACCACCTGATGGCGCAGATCACCCAGTGGGTCGCGCCGCCCGAACAGGGGTGCAATTACTGTCACAACCCCGAGAATCTGGCGTCGGACGAGAAATATACCAAGAACGTCGCACGGCAGATGCTGGTGATGACGCGGTCGATCAACACCAACTGGCAAAGCCATGTGAAGGAAACCGGCGTCACCTGTTACACCTGCCATCGCGGCAACGCGATCCCGGCATATGTCTGGGCGAGCGGCGACAATCCGTCGGGCGGCATCCGTGGCAACAAGCGGGGGCAGAACACGCCGGCGGCGCAGGTAGGCTATGCCTCGCTGCCCTATGACCCCTATTCGATGTATCTCCAGGGCGACCAGAACTCGCGCGTCAACAACACCGGCATCTATCCGGTGGCCGGGGGCAAATCGGTCAAGCAGGCCGAGGCGAGCTATGCGATCATGATGCATCTCTCGACCGCGCTGGGGGTCAACTGCACCTTCTGCCACAATACCGACTCGTTCCAGTCGTGGAGCAACAGCCGGCCGCAGCGCGCGCTCGCCTGGTACGGCATACGCATGGTGCGCGAGATCAACAACCAGCATCTCAATCCGCTGGCGCCGATCATGCCCGCCAATCGCAAGGGGCCGAACGGCGACTCGCTCAAGGTCAACTGCCTGACCTGTCACCAGGGGGTCAACAAGCCGCTTGGCGGGGTGAGCATGCTGCCGAGCGCGCCGACGCTGCGCGTCACCCCGGCGCTGCTCGAACGCTACAAGGGCTATGTGGCGGGCTCGACGCCGATGGCGGAGGCCGCCCCGGCGGCGTCACCCACGGAACCGGCCACTGACTCGACCGTGGCGGAAGCACCCGCTGACGCGGCTCCGGCCGAGGCGCCTGCCGCGACTGAATAAGGAACGCAGGATAACCCCCCGACCGGCGGTCGGGGGCAGCGGAGGGGCGCGATGGACAATTTGACCGCGCGCAGTCACCCGCTTCGCGCCAGCCTTTCGGCCGAGATGCACGTGCGGCGGCTGCCCCGCTTCACCTCGCCCTGCCGGCTCGTCCAGGTCGTCGCGCTGCTCGGCGAGCATAGCTCGCGCCCCAGCCGC
The DNA here is from genome assembly GCF_001557005.1 of Sphingomonas sp. CCH15-F11. Lineage (NCBI taxonomy): Bacteria > Pseudomonadati > Pseudomonadota > Alphaproteobacteria > Sphingomonadales > Sphingomonadaceae > Sphingomonas > Sphingomonas sp. CCH15-F11. The sequence goes on from NZ_LSKG01000143.1 coordinate 45,788, forward strand.
GCCTATGTCGCGGCGATCGCCCGGCGCCATGGCCATCGCGTGCTCGACGGGTCGCGTTATGAAGTATTGCCGATCGGCGATGGCGTAACGCTGGTGTGGGAGGGGCATACCGAGTTCGCGAGCATCACGCTGGTGCGCGAAGGCGCATTCGACCATCCGTTCGAGACCACGGCCTTTGGCGAAGAGGCCGCAGCAATCATTGCGGAAATGCCGGGCCAGGTCATCCGCGCGACCCAGATCGCGATCGCCGCCAGGGACACGCCGCTACCCGATCGGGACATGCTGGCGCAGTGGTTCGAGCCGAGCGCGCTGACCGTATGCACCGTCGCCGACGGCAAGGCGCGGATCATGTCCGATTTCATGCTGCATCCTGACGGCTATGGCCGTCTGCTCGTTGCCGACCTGTCGCTTGAGGGCGACGAGGCCGCGCAGATGGTGGTGCGGCTCCAGGAACTCGGCAACTATCGCAACATGGCGCTCCTCGGCCTGCCGATCGCGCAGAAGCTGACGACCGAGGTATCGGCGCTCGAACAGCGCCTGTCGGTGCTGACCCACGAAGTGTCGGAGCGCGCATCGAGCGACGACGGGCTGCTCGACGAGCTGACTTTCGTGTCGGCCGAGCTGGCGCGGATCGTGGCGTCGACGCGCTATCGCATGTCGGCGACGCGCGCCTATGCGGAGCTGAGCCTGGAGCGTCTGCGCAGCCTGCATGTCGGGGCGGTGCGCGGCTACCAGACGCTGGCGGACTTCACCGAGCGGCGGCTGACGCCGGCGGTGCGAACGTGCGAGAGTTTCGTGCGGCGGCTCGAGGATCTGCAGCAGCGCGCGGCGTGGACCAGCTCGCTGCTGCGCACGCGCATCGACATTGCGCTCGCCAAGCAGAATCGCGACCTGCTCGCGTCGATGGACCAGCGCACCCGGTTGCAGCTGCGCCTGCAGCAGGCGGTCGAGGGGCTGTCGGTGGTGGCGATCAGCTATTACCTGATCGCGCTGCTCGCCTATGTCATCTATCCGCTGACGGGCGAGAAGACGAAGCCGCTAGTGATGGCGGGGCTGGTCCCGATCGTCATGCTGTTCGTATGGTGGTCGGCGCGTCGATTGCGGGCGCATCTGGCGGAGTGACGCCGGTTTCGACGGGGTCTTGAATCACGCGAAGGCGCGAAGGCGCGAAGTAAAGGTTGTTTTCACGCAGAGACGCGGAGGGCGCGGAGGCCATCTTCGTCGCCCCGGCGCAGGCCAGGGCCGCTATCCATTTATACGCTAGGTCGTGAACCCATAAGCGTTCGAGTGCGGATTGTCAGCGCGGCGAGCCAGGGCTAGTCTAGTGCCATGTGGGATGGCCTGAGCACAACGACGCTAGCCGCTTTAGCAGTTGTGGCGATAGTGGTTGGGGCTGGGCTCGGCCTTCTGCCGCGCTCGCGGTGGCGTTTCACTCTGATCGGCATCTGGTCGGCGGCTCCCGTCATACTTGTTCTCTGGGCTACGGGCATGACAGCAGTAGACATGCGCTCATTCGATCTGCCGATGTCTCTCGGCTTTGCCGCGGTGTTTACGCTCATTCTACTGCCACCCTGGGCGTGGCTGACGTTGCTCCCGTTCAACTTGGTTCGTCGGTATCGCGAGATACAGCGCTGGCAAATGTAAACTCCATCCTTCCCTAACACCGCTTGCCGTGATTCAAGCTCGGCATTAGCCGATATGATCTGACCGACTTCGAGTGGCGCGTGATCGAGCCGCTGCTGCCCAACAAGCCGAGAGGCGTTCCGCGCGTTGACGATCGTCGCGTGCTGAACGGCATCTTCTGGGTGCTGCGATCGGGGGCACCGTGGCGCGATCTGCCGGAGCGCTATGGCCCGCGCACCACCTGCTACAATCGCTTCGTTCGCTGGCGGAAGGCGGGCGTATGGGACCGACTGATGGACGCCATCACCGCCGCCCACGAAGGCGACATCCAGATGATCGACAGCACCTCCGTTCGCGCCCACCAGCAGGCCGCGACGGCAAAAATGGGGGTGCAGATCACTGTCCCGGTCGATCGCGCGGCGGGCTCACGACCAAGATCCACGTCGTCGTCGATGCGCAGGGGCTCCCGATCCGGCTCGGCCTGGCGGCAGGTCAGACCCATGACGGCCAGATCGCTGACCGGCTGCTCGACCACCTCGGGCCACGCACCATCGTGCTGGCGGACAAGGCATACGATGCCGACCGCATCCGCGACCTGATCCAGGACCAGGGCGCGACGCCCAACATCCCGCCTAAGAGCAATCGGCGCTGGAAGCCCTGCTTCAGCAAGCGGCTCTACCGTGAGCGCAACCTCATCGAGCGGTTCTTCTCGAAGCTGAAACACTTCCGCCGCGTTGCCACCCGCTACGACAAGCTCGCTGCCAACTTCCTCGCGATGGTCCAGCTCGCCTCAATGCGGCTGTGGCTTCGCGCTTATGAGTCTACGGCCTAGTCCCAAGCGGCTCGGCCTGGTGCCCGTTCACCCAACGGCCCCGGCCTTCGCCGGGGCGACGCACATATTCTCCGCGCCCTCTGCGCCTCTGCGAGAACCTAGACTTCGCGCCTTCGCGCCTTCGCGTGAACCCCTTTTCAGGGGTCCAACGCGATCTCGCGCACCTTCAGGCCGCCATTTCGCGGCGTGCCAGTTCGCAGTGCGACCAGATCTCGCTCAGCGCGCGAACCAGCTTGTCGACGTCGCCGTCGCTGTGGACCGGCGACGGGGTGAGGCGCAGCCGTTCGGTGCCGACGGGCACGGTCGGGTAGTTGATCGGCTGGACATAGATGCCGTGATGCTCGAGCAGCCAGTCGCTGATCATCTTGCACTTCTTGGCATCGCCGACCATCACCGGAATGATGTGGCTGGGGTTGTCGATCGTCGGGATGCCCAGCGCGGACAGGCGGCGGCGGACATAAGCGACGCGCTCCTGATGCGCCTCGCGCTCGGCGGAGCTCGCCTTGAGATGGCGGATGCTGGCGGTTGCCCCGGCGGCCAGGCCCGGTGGCAGTGCGGTCGAGAAGATGAAGCCCGAGGCAAAGCTGCGCACGAAGTCGCACAATGCGTGCGACGCCGCGATATAGCCGCCCATCACCCCGAACGCCTTGCCCAGCGTGCCTTCGATCACGGTGATCCGGTCCATCAGCCCTTCGCGTTCGGCGATGCCGCCGCCGCGCGGACCATAGAGGCCGACGGCGTGGACTTCGTCGATATAGCTCATCGCGTCATGGGCTTCGCACACGTCCAGGATTTCGGCGATCGGCGCGATGTCGCCGTCCATCGAATACACGCTTTCGAATGCGACCAGCTTGGGCCGGCCGGGCTCGATCGCGGCCAGGCGGCGGTTCAGATCCTCGGGATCGTTATGGCGGAACACCTGGCGTTCGGCGCGGCTGTGGCGAATGCCCTCGATCATCGAGGCATGGTTGAGCGCGTCCGACAGCACGACGCAGTTCGGCAGCCGCGCCGCCAGCGTGCCGAGCGCGGCCCAGTTGGAGACATAGCCCGAGGTGAACAGCAGCGCCGCTTCCTTGCCGTGCAGGTCAGCGAGCTCGCGCTCCAGCACGACATGGGCATGCGTCGTGCCCGAAATGTTGCGCGTGCCGCCGGCGCCGGCGCCGCATCTGTCGATCGTCTCGTGCATGGCGCTCAGCACGTCGGGGTGCTGGCCCATGCCCAGATAGTCGTTCGAGCACCACACCGTCACGTCGCTGATGTCGCCGTCGACATGCCGGTGCGCGTGGGGGAAGTTGCCGGCCTTTCGCTCCAGCTCGGCGAAGATGCGATAGCGCCCGTCTTCGCGCAGCACATCGAGCTCGCCCTGGAAGAATGCCTCGTAGTTCATGCGTGCCTCCCCACCTTATTCACTTTTGGCCGGTACGACGACCGGCGGTTTCGACGCTGAAAACCAGCGCCACATTGCCCCGTCGCGCAGCGGCAGGACCAGAAACAGATGCTCGACCACGCCCAGCACGGCCAGGCCGGCGAGCAGCGTGCAGGTGATCGCCATGCCCCCCGACGCGCTTTCCGCCGCCAGCCAGGCCCAGACGGCGATCCCGGTGCCGCCCACGATCGAGAAGGGGTAGAGCCAGTTGATCGGCCGTGCCCCGAAATAGCTTTTGAGATAGGCGAGATGCGCCGGAAAAATCTCGTCGGACAGGTTGGCGACGCCCAGATACAGGTTGAGCTTGGCCGACAGCCGCATGCCGAACAGCAGCGCAAAGGTGAGCGCGGCGGCCTGATTGGGCTGGCCCCAGCTCAGCGCGACCAGCGCCAGCAGATTGGCGGCGAGCGCAATCTCGTGATGGATGACGGTGCCGGTCGCCAGGCGAAAGCGCGCCCATCCGGTCGTGCCCGGCGGGCAGGGCAGGCGGTTCGGTCCGGCGACGAAGCCCATCAGGAACCCCATCTCGTGCCAGCCCCAGATCAGGATCGCGCATGAAAAGCCGATATAGGCGGCGGACGGCGACGCATCGCCCGCGCTCCACCCCGCGACCGCCATCGCCGCCAGCGCGACCAGCCCGGCCAGCCGGAAACTGGTGCGGAACGTCGCGCGCGGGCGGCTGTCCAGCCACACGACCGCGCCGGTGCCGACGAACCACATGAACAGCGCAAAGAGGAGCGGGGGCAGGCTCACCAGGCCGGGACCAGACGCGTTTGTGCCGGCAACTCGTTGCGCCGCGTGCGATGGAGATAAAGCCGGACAAAACCGGTCGCCGCCGACGCGACGCCGGTCACGCGCTTGAACGCGCCGGCGATGCCGCCCTGCGCGCGGCCCTCGTCAATCCGCGCCGCCGCCCGCCGCATCGCTTCGAGGCCGGCGCGGAAGCCCGGCGCATCGGTATCGAGCACCACCGGAAATACCTGGCGCGTGATTTCGGAGCAGGTGCGAAACACCTGGAGGTCATATTCGGTCGGATCGACGCCCAGCCCCTTGTGGAACTCCGGCCGGTTATGGTCGCGCACATACATGGTGGCGTAGACCGCGACGAGGAAGAAGCGGATCCACAGCTTGTTGTGTCCGGCCAGCAGCTTGGGGTCGGCGCGCATCAGCAGCGCGAATGCCTCGCCATGGCGGAACTCGTCGTTGCACCATTCCTCGAACCAGTTGAAGATCGGGTGGAAGCGCAGCTCCGGGTGACGCGCCAGGTGGCGGTAGATGGTGATGTAGCGCGCATAGCCGATCTTTTCGGACAGATAGGTCGCGTAGAAGATGAACTTCGGCCGGAAATAATGATATTTCTTGGCCTTGGTCAGGAAGCCCAGGTCGACGCCGATCCCCGCATCCTTGAGCGTGTCGTTGATGAAGCCGGCATGGCGGCTCTCGTCGCGGCTCATCAGGCGCATCAATTGCTTGATGTCGGGATTCTTCACCCGCTTGGCGATTTCGGCATAGAGGATGCAGCCCGAGAACTCCGACGTCATCGAGCTGACCAGGAAATCCACGAACTCCTCGCGCAGGCCGTCGGGCAGCGTTTCGATGACCCCGTTGAAGGCTTCGGTGCGCTTGAAATGCCGCTTGTTGGGGTCGGCGACCATCTCGGCGATCAGCGCGTCCCATTCGGCGCGCACCGACGAGACGTCGAGCCGGTCCATCGCGTCGAAATCGGTGGTGTAGAAGCGCGGCGACAACACCGTGTTCTCGGTGGCGATCGCCAGCGTGTCGGGGGCATGGCCCGGGGCGGGCGTGATCGGGCTGATGGCGTTCATGATGCGCTCCGCGGGGAAAAGCTGACTTCGTAGAGCTCGGTCATCTCGAAATGACCGACGAAACGGGTCCACAGACGCTCGATCGCGGTGGCGCGCTCCACCGTCGCGGTGCGGCGAAAGCTGCCGCCCGTGCCGAACGGGACGATGATCGGATCGCCATGGACGATGACGCGGTCGCCCGGATTGATGGCGATGTCGCCGTCCAGCTCGACATGCGCGTGAAACGCCTCGTCATGATGCTCGATGTCGATGCGACACGGCGTATCGAAACGGGCGCGCGCGAACATCATTTGGCCTCCGGGGCGAGCAGCGCCATGAACGCGGCGCGATTGTCGATGCCGAAGCCGTTGAGCTCGACGCTGCGTCCCGTCGCGGTGTCGGTCAGCGACAGGCCGCCATTGGCCCAGGCGGCGAGGACGAACGGCGTGTCGGGACCCAGGCCGCGCATCCGCCGGTCACGGGCAAAGCCGCGCATGACGCCGCGGATGAAGCCAGAATTGCTGCCGCGCGGCAACAACGTGACCCGGCCATCGGCACGCGTGATCGCCACGCCGCCATCTTCGCGGTCGGCGAAGCGCAGCGTCTGCGACGTGACCATCGGGACATGCGCGGCGGCGCGCTCCGCGACCGGCGACGCCGCGGGCGGCAGGCCGATCATGCGCACCGTCACCGTCGCCACCAGGGTGAAGGCGACCAGCGCGCCGGCCAGGATCAGGGCACCCTGCGGGACGGTGTTTTCGTGGCTGTGCGTGGTCATGCCGCCGCCGCCTCGCCAAACCCGCCATGGCCGGCCGTGCTGCCGGCAACGCCCATGATGCCCTGCGGCGGCGTGATCTGCCCGCTCGGCACCGCGGTCAGGCACTGGCGCGCGATCATCGCGCCGATACGCTCGGCATCCCCGACCGCGCGCAGCGTCGGCTGGGGCCGGTTGATGTGCCAGGCTCGCGCGTGCGGCCACAGGGTCGCATAACCGAGCAGCGGCGCGCCCTTCAGCTTGAGCGCGATGTCGCCGGTGCCGTCGGGGCGCGGGGCGAAATCGACCGCCTCGATCATCGCGAGCGGCAGGTTGATGCACTTGGGCAGGGCCACGCCGATCCGCAGGACGAGCCGCTTGTCGGTCAGCGTATAGACCGTGGTGCGCGCCGATGCCCAGGCGAGCAGCGCCAGCACCGCGACGCCCAGCACGCCGGCGGTCGCGGTCATCGCGGTGCCTGTCACGCCGCCGGTCATCGCGGCGACGATCACGAGCACCGCGAAGTAACCGCCGACCAGCCGCGTGTGAAAGGCGGTGCGGGCGAGCGCGCGCCATTGCGGCCGGCCGCGCCACAGGATGCGCTCGCCCGGCGGCAGCAGCCCCGGCAGTCCGGGGATCGGCTCGCCCTCATACTCGCTCACAGGAACGGCTCCTGCCGCGCCGGCGTCGCATAGAGATAGCCGCCGCCGAAATAGGCCGACACGCGCTCTTCCTCGTACAGGGTGATCGTGCCGTTCGCGCCGGCTTCCGGGGCGTTGGCGAACTGCGCGGCGGTGATCGCGTCAATGACGACGCGGCCGCGCTTGCGCTCGATCGTCGCCATGAACATCGGTGCCAGCACCGATCGGCCGCTGTCGGCCAGCGCGACCTCGAGATAGCGGATCAGGCGGTCGGCCTTGTCGATCCATACCTCCCCAACCGTGCCGGCGACCTTGCCGTCCGCGCCGACGACCGGCATGCCACGCGGATCGGGATCGTTCTTGACGATCCAGAACTCGCTCGCCGCGCCCAGCGGCACGATGCGCGGATGGCCTTCCCAGTCGACATCGGGACGCTTGGCGCGATCGGCGTAGGCGGCGGGGCCGACACCGTCGACCAGCGGGTCACCGGTCGGGACATAGGGCGCGCCGGGGAAGCGTTCAAAGCGCCGCGCGGCGATGTCGACGGGTTCGCGGCCGTGCGCCGGGGCCTGCGTCGTGCCATGGCCGAAGGGCAGCTTGAAATATTTGGTGTCGCCGTGGAGCAGCGGGCCGCCCAGCGTGTCGAGCCGGCCGGTCATCTCGTCCTCGAGCGGGAAACCCTCGCGTCGGTCCTCGCGGCGCAGATAGATGATCAGCCCCACGAAAAAGAGGAAAAAGGCGTTGAGCGTGATCAGCGCAACGTCGATGTGCTCGTTGATTTGAACGTCCATTGGCCTTCTCCTCAGATCGGAAACTGGCCCAGCCCGAAGCGTCCGGGGGCCGGTCGGGGCGTGCCGTCGCGCCCGTTGACCAGCGGCCCGAGCGCGACGAGCGTGCCCAGCAGCAAGATGATTTCCACGCAGTAGACAAACCCGTAGCCCGTCGCCGGCGCCGCCAGCGTCGTGCCGAAATCGCGCGCGACCGCGACGGTCGAGACAAGGTCGCGCATCAGTGCGCCGAGCGCGATGGCAAGCCCCGCGCAGGTCGCCTGCACCGCGCCCCACGCGCCCAGTGCCAGGCCCGACTGTCCGTCGCGCGCCAGCCCCATCGCCTCGACCATCGTGCCGACCGAGAACAGCCCGGCACCCAGCCCGATAAAGGTCGCGCCGACCGCGAGCAGGACCACCTGCTCCAGCGGCGCGGCGAACAAGACCGCGAGGAACGCCGCGATGCCAGCGACCGCGCCATAGCCGGCCAGCCGCAACGGATCCGCACCGGTCGCGAGCCCGCGCGCCGCCAGCGCAAAGCCGACGATCATGCCCGTCGCCCAAAGCGCGGTCAGCGACGTGGTCGCGGCCACCGACAGGCCCAGAATTGCGCCGCCATAGGGTTCCAGCAGCACGTCCTGCATGCTGAACGCCGCGGCACCGAGCCCGACGACGGTCAGCAGGCGCAGGGTGCGTGGATTGGCGACATAGACCGCCCACAGGCTGGCGAAGTCGGGGCGTGGACGATCGGCGGCGGTGGCCGTGCGGTTGCGCGCTTCCTGCTTCCACAAGGCGGTGATGTTGAGCACCATGGTGACGACCGCGGCACCCTGGACGACCTGGACCAGCCGGGTGGGGGAGAAGTCGGCGAGCAGCCGGCCGATCAGCAGCGCGCTGAGCAGCATGCCCGCCAGCAGCGCGACGTACAGCAGCGCGACGACGCGCGGGCGGCTTGCCTCGGGCGCCAGGTCGGTGGCGAGCGCCAGGCCGGCGGTCTGGGTCATGTGCATCCCCGCGCCGACCAGCAGAAAGCCGATCGCGGCCCCGGTCTGGCCGATCCACGCCGGTGCCGCGCCGTCGCCCGTCATCACCAGGATGCCGAAGGGCAAAATGGCCAGCCCGCCGAACTGCAGGAGCGTACCGAACCAGATATAGGGCACCCGCTTCCACCCCAGTACCGACCGATGCTGGTCGGACTTGTGCCCGATCAGCGCGCGCAACGGGGCGAACAGGATGGGCAGTGCAACCATCGCCGCGACGACCGACGCCGACATGCCGAGCTCGACGATCATCACCCGGTTGAGCGTGCCGGTCAGCAGCACCATCGCCATGCCGACCGAAACCTGGAACAGCGAGAGCCGCAGCAACCGGCCGAGCGGCAGCTCGGCGGTCGCCGCGTCCGCAAAGGGCAGGAAGCGCGTCCCGATCCGGGTCCAGAAGGCGGCGCGCGGGCTCATCGCGGCAGCAGCTCCATCGCCTGGCTGGTGTAGAAGCCGCTCGCGATCCGCTCGGTGCGGCCCACACGCGCGCCGTGCGCCCCGCTGGTGATCAGCGTGCGGAGCAGGCGTTCGGCGACGGGCACGATTGCGGGCGCGCGATCCTGGCCGGGCAGCAGCTTGCCAGTCATGTGCATCGCACGCAACAACGGCGTGGCGGGGGCAAAGGTGAAGACGATCGACCCGGCGGTGCGATCGGCCAGCTGGTCGAGCACCTCGACAATGTCGAAGGCGGGGTAATGGATCAGCGAGTCCATCGCGACGACATGGTCGAACCGGCCGAGCGCCGGGTCGAGCAGGTCGCCGACGCGCCATTCGATATTGAGGTGGCGCGGCGCGCGGTTCTGCGCGATCGAAACCAGGCTGCCGGCGACGTCGATCGCCACCACCTGCGCGCCACGCTCAGCCGCCTCGACCGCCAGCGCGCCGGTGCCACAGCCGGCATCGAGCAGGCGCAGCCCGCGCATGTCGGCGGGCAGCCAGCCGAGCAGGGTGGCGCGCATCCGGTCGCGCCCCGCGCGCACGGTGCGGCGGATACCGCTGACCGGTGCATCCGACGTCAGCTGTTCCCAGGCTTTCGACGCGGTGCGGTCGAAATAGGTCTCGAGCTGGCCGCGATAGCGTGAGTAGGTGGCGCTGCCCATCATTCGAACCCCAGGAACTCGAAGATGTCGCGATCCTTCATCGGCACCGCGGCAAGCGCGTCGGTGCCCGCCCAGAGTTGCGCGGCCAGGCGCTTATACTCGTTGCACGCCGCCTCCACTTCGGGCGTCTGCTCCATTTCGAACAGCGTGCATTTCTTGAGGCGCGAGCGGCGAATGGCATCCAGATCGGGAAAATGCGCCAGGCGCTTCAGGCCGGTGGCGGCATTGAACCGGTCGATCTCGTCGGTTTGCGACGATCGGTTGGCGATCACGCCGGCCATGCGCACGTCGTAATTCTTGGCCTTGGCCTGGATCGCGGCGACGATGCGGTTCATCGCGAAGATCGAATCGAAGTCGTTGGCGGCAACCACCACCGCGCGCTCGGCATGCTGCAGCGGGGCGGCAAAGCCGCCGCACACCACGTCGCCCAGAACGTCGAAGATGACGACGTCGGTTTCCTCGAGCAGGTGGTGCTGCTTCAGCAGCTTGACCGTCTGGCCGACGACATAGCCGCCGCAGCCGGTGCCGGCCGGCGGGCCGCCGGCTTCCACGCACATCACGCCGTTGAACCCTTCGAACATATAGTCTTCGGGGCGGAGTTCCTCGTGATGGAAATCGGCCTGTTCGAGCACGTCGATGACGGTCGGCATCAGCTTCTTGGTCAGCGTGAAGGTGCTGTCATGCTTGGGATCGCAGCCGATCTGGAGCACGCGCTTGCCGAGCAGCGACAGCGCCGCCGACAGGTTGGAGGACGTGGTCGACTTGCCGATCCCGCCCTTGCCGTAAACGGCGATCACCTTGGCGTTGCCGATGCGGTCGACGGGGTCGAGCCGAACCTGGACGCTGCCTTCGCCATCCTGTCCGCGTACCGGGGGGTCGAGAAGTGCCATGCGTCGTTATTCCTTATGCTGCGACCGCGACCACGCCCTCGAGGCGGTCCTCGATCTCGTCGGATGCGGCGTGGAGTGCCGCCAGAGTTGCGTCGTCGGGTTGCCAGTAGTTGCGCTCGCTCGCCTCGATCAGCCGGTGGGCGACGCGGGCGGCGGCACGCGGGTTGAGCGAGGCGATGCGCGCGCGCATCTCGTCGTCCAGCACATAGGTCTCGCTGATCCGCTGATAGACCCAGGGGTCGACCTCGCCGGTCGTCGCCGACCAGCCCATCGTCGTGGTCACATGCCCCTCGATCGCGCGGACGCCCTCATAGCCGTGGCGCAGCAGCCCCTCGGCCCACACCGGATTGAGGATCCGGGTGCGGGTTTCGAGCGCGACCTGTTCCTGGAGCGAGCGGACCTTGCCGGTGCCCTGCGTCTGGTCGCCGATATAGACTGGCGCCGCGGCACCCTTGGCGCGCGTCACGGCGCGGCTGATGCCGCCCAGCGCGTCGACATATTGGTCGATGGTGGTGATGCCGAGTTCGACCGACTCGAGGTTCTGATAGGCGCAATCGACGGTCTTGAGCGCGGATGCGAGCAGTTCCGCCTGGCGGACCGGCTGGCCCTTGACGCCATAGGCATAGCCCTTTTGCCGCTCGAAGCTGTCGGCCAGTTCGTTGGGGTCGGTCCAGCCGCCGGTGTCGATCATCAGATTGACGTTGGCGCCATAGGCCCCCTCGGCGTTGGAGAACACGCGTAGCGCCGCGGTTTCGATGCCGCACTCATGCTCGGCCTGGTGCGCCAGGCTGTGCTTGCGCACATAATTCATCTCGACGGGTTCGTCGGCCTGGCTGGCGAGCAGCGCGGCTTCGGCCAGCATCCGCGTCTGCAGCGGCAGCAGGTCGCGGAACACGCCCGACAGCGTCGCGATCACGTCGATGCGCGGGCGACCGAGTTCGGCGAGCGGGATCAGCTCCGCCCCGGCCAGCCGGCTATAGCTGTCAAAGCGCGGCCGCGCGCCGATCAGCGCCAACGCCTGGGCGATCTGCGCGCCTTCGCTCTTGAGGTTGTCGGTGCCCCACAGCACCATCGCGACGGTTTCGGGCAGGCGACCGGAATCGGCGAGGCTGCGGTCGATCAGCCGCTGCGCCTGTTCCGCACCATCGCGCACCGCGAAGGCGCTGGGCAGGCGGAATGGGTCGAAGCCGTGGATGTTGCGGCCCGTCGGCAGAATTTCCGGCGTGCGCAGCACGTCGCCGCCGCTGACCGGATGGATATAGCGCCCGGCAAGCGCGGCGACGAGGCCGTCCAGCTCGGCGTTCGTGGCGAGCGCGGTGTTCAGCGCCGCCAGATCCTTGAGCAGCGGCGTGTCGAGCTTTAGCCGGCCGTCGACCAGCGCCTCGACCGTCAGCAGGTCGAGCGGCTCGCCGCGGCTGTCGGCGGTGGCGGCGACCATGTCGATCCGCTCTTCGCGCGTCGCGGCCTGGCCGGCGACATGCAGCCCCTGCGGGATCAGCTCGCGCTCGATTTCATAGAGCCGCGCGGCGAGCGCGGGGATGTCGTGGCCGTCCAGATCAATCGCGGCGGCCTGGTCGGCGATCAGTTCGGCGAGCATCTCGCCGGTCTCGTCGCCCGGCGGCAGCGCGCGCCAGCGTTCGACCGACGCCTTGAGGTCGGCCAGCCCCTTGTAGACGCCCGACTGGGTCAGCGCAGGGGTGAGGTAGCTCACCAACGTCGCGCCCGAGCGGCGCTTGGCCAGCACGCCTTCCGACGGATTGTTGGCGGCGTAGAGATAGATGTTGGGCAAGTCACCAATCAGCCGGTCGGGCCAGCATTGCGCGCTCAGGCCGGCTTGCTTGCCCGGCATGAACTCCAGGCTGCCATGCGTGCCGAAATGCAGCACGGCGTGGGCGCGGAAATCCTCGCGCAGCCAGCGGTAGAAGGCGGCAAAGGCATGGGTCGGGGCAAAGCGGCCGTTGAACAGCAGCCGCATCGGATCGCCCTCGATCCCCAGCGCGGGCTGAATGCCGACAACCACGTTGCCGAACTGCGCGCCGAGCACCTGCACCGCGCTGCCGTCCGACTGGAGCTTGCCGGGGGCGGGCCCCCATTCGCGCTCGATCTCGTTGAGCCAGGTCTCGGTCGACACGATCGTGTCGGCGGTGATGCGGGTGTGGACGTTGGCTTCGGTGCCGTAGCGCGCGGCGTTGCCGGCGAGGATGCGGTCGCGCAGCTCATCGACGCTGGCGGGAACGTCGACGCGATAGCCTTCATCCGCCAGCCGGCGGAGCGTGGCGTGGAGCGATTCGAACACCGCCAGGAACTGTGCGGAGCCCGCCGCACCGGCATTGGGCGGGAAGTTGAACAGGACGATGGCCACGCGGCGTTCGGCTTCCTGCGCCTGGCGCAGTTCGACCAGCTTGAGCACGCGGGCGGCCAGTGCCTCGGCACGTTCGGGGCAGCTTTCCATCGCGCGGACCGCGCCGCTCGTGGGGAAGGTGCAGTTGCGATCGCAGCCGGTGCAGGGCGTTTCCGCGCCGTCCGAGCGCCCGCCGAACACCATCGGATTGGTGCCGCCGTCCAGCTCGGGAATCGCGATCATCATCGTCGATTCGAGCGGCAGCAGCCCCTGGCGGTTGGCGCCCCAGGCCTGCAGCGTCTGAAACTCGACCGGATGCGCGGCGATATATGGCCGGTCGAGCTTGGCCAGCATTTCCTCGGCCAGCTTGGTGTCGTTATAGGCGGGGCCGCCGACCAGGCTGAACCCGGTCAGGTTGATGACCGCATCCACCGTCGCGGTGCCGCCGCGCATGAACAGCGTCTCGATCGCCGGGCGGCCGTCCAGCCCGCCGGCAAAGGCCGGGACGACGTTCAAGCCCTTGGCCTCCAGCGCGCGGATCACACCGTCATAATGCGCCGAGTCGCGTGCCAGGATGTAGGACCGCAGCATCAGCACGCCGACCGTGCCGACGGCGTCGCGCCGACGCGGCAGATCGGACACGGTGCGTGCCATCCGGTCCTTCATGTCGGGGTGGTAGACGCCGACCTCCGGGTAGTCGCGCGGCAACGCCGCCTTCATGCCGCCACGAAGCGCGCGGCGATCGCCATCGGCATAGCGATCGATCAGTGCGCGGATCATGTCGACGACATTGTCGTCCGAACCCGCCAGCCAGTATTGCAGCGTGAGGAAATAGGCGCGCACGTCCTGCGCGGTGCCGGGAATGAAGCGCAGCAATTTGGGCAGGCGGCGCAGCATCGCCATCTGGCCCTTGCCCGAGCTTGCCCCCGGCTTGCCCGATCCGCGCAGCTTTTTCAGCATCGCCAGCGGCCCGGTCGCGGGCTTGTCCATGCGGTAATCGCCCATGCGGGTCAGTTTGACGACCTCGCCTGCCGACATCAGGCCGACGATCGCGTCGCACGCCGCCTGCCGCGCCTGCAAATCGGGCAGCACCGCGCGGATATGATCCTCGAGGAACAGCATCGTCACCAGGATGATGTCGCCGCGCGCAATGTCGGCGCGCGCCGCTTCGAGCGCGCCCGGCTGATCATCCCAGTCGGCGGCCGCGTGGAAGCCGATGGTGACGCCGGGATGGGTGCGGTCGAACTGCGCCTGCGCGCGCTGGCACGCGCCCGACAGGTGATTGTCCAGCGTGATGATGACCACGCGCACGGGGGTGGGGGCGGCGCTAGCGGGCATAATGCGCCTTCGCGTCGTAAAGCGTGTCGAGCGTGATCACCGCCAGCCCCTGATCGGCGGCGAAGCGTTCGGTGTTGCGGCGTGCCTTGCCGCGCACGAAGAACGGGATTTTCCTGAGCTCGCGCTCGGCGTCAGAGGTCCAAAGCCCCTCCTCTGCAGGGGAGGGGTTGGGGTCGGGGTTGTCCGCGAGCGTTTCGGCATCTGCGCAGTGCTCACCCCCGACGCCTCCCGCCGGCGGGAGCGGGGATTTGTGACCATGCCCAAGATGGCTGGCGCCCGCGCCATCGGAAAACTCGAAATCGTCGCGGAACATGGTGAGCAGATGCTCCTCCAGCCCCATGACCAACGGGTGGACCCAGGTGTCGAACAGCACGTTCGCGCCCTCGAACCCCATTTGCGGCGAATAGCGCGCGGGGAAATCCTGGACATGGACGGGTGACGAAATGACCGCGCACGGCACGCCCAGCCGCTTGGCGATGTGGCGCTCCATCTGCGTCCCCAGCACCAGCTCGGGCTGCAGTTCGGCGATCGCCTGTTCAACCTCCAGATAGTCGTCGGTGATCAGCGGTTCGACGCCGTAAAGCTTGGCGGCATCGCGCAGGTCGCGGGCGAACTCGCGATTGTAGCAACCCAGGCCCACCACCTCGAAGCCCAGCTCGTCGCGAGCGACCCGCGCGGCGGCGATCGCGTGAGTCGCATCGCCGAAGATGAAGACGCGCTTGGCGGTCAGATAGGTTGAATCGACCGAACGGCTCCACCAGGGCAGGCGCGACTGAAGCTGGTCGGCATCGGCCGCGACGCCGGCAATCGCGGCGACCTCGGCGATGAACTCGCGAGTCGCCCCATAGCCGATTGGCACGGTGCGCACGGTCGGCTGGTTCAGGTTCTTTTCCAGCCAGCGCGCCGCGGTGTCGCCGGTTTCGGGATAGAGCAGCACGTTGAAATCGGCCGCGCCGATATTGGCGATGTCGGCCGGGCTGGCGCCCAGCGGCGCGACCAGATGGACGTCGACGCCCATTGCGTCGAGCAGCCGGGTGATCTCCACCACGTCGTCGCGGTGGCGAAAGCCGAGTGCGGTGGGGCCAAGCAGGTTGGCGCGCGGCCGGCGGCCCTCGCGCGGGGCGGGGCGCACGCTGCGATCGGCGATGGTGCGGACGATCTGGTAGAAGGTTTCCGACGCCCCCCAGCTTTCCTTGCGGGTGTAGCTGGGCAGTTCGAGCGGCACGACGGGGATCGGCAGGTTCATCGCCGCGACCAGCCCCGCGGGGTCATCCTGGATCAGCT
Source organism: Sphingomonas sp. CCH15-F11 (assembly GCF_001557005.1). Lineage (NCBI taxonomy): Bacteria > Pseudomonadati > Pseudomonadota > Alphaproteobacteria > Sphingomonadales > Sphingomonadaceae > Sphingomonas > Sphingomonas sp. CCH15-F11. Next base: position 61,629 of record NZ_LSKG01000143.1, read on the forward strand.
CGGCGGTGCAGGATGCGCCGACCAGCATCGCCTGCGGCTGGAAGCGGTCATAGGCCTCGCGCGCGGCGGTCTGGAACAGTTCGGCAGTGTCCTTGCCCAGGTCGCGCGCCTGAAAGGTGGTGTAGGTGACCGGCGGCCGCGCATTGCGGCGCTCGATCATCGTGAACAGCAGGTCGGCATAGGTGTCGCCCTGCGGCGCGTGGAGGACATAATGGACGCCCTTCATCGCCGTCGCGACCCGCATCGCGCCGACATGCGGCGGGCCTTCATAGGTCCAGACGGTCAGCTGCATGGTGTGGCCGTCCCTTTCCCCGTCGCCCCGGCGGAGGCCGGGGCCGCTGGACAGCCTGGCGCGCGCCCGGTTCGGCGAGCGGCACCGGCCTGCGCCGGGGCGACGAGGAGAAGCCTCCTCATACCTTCAGCACATCCCGCCGGCGCAGCGGCCGGGCGAAAAGTTCGGCGAGGTCGCCGGCCTGGTCGAAACCATGGATGGGCGAGAAGACCAGCTCGATCGCCCATTTGGTGGTCAGCCCCTCCGCCTCCAGCGGATTGGCAAGGCCGAGGCCGCAGACCGTCAGGTCGGGGCGCTCGGCGCGCACGCGGTCGAGCTGGCGGTCGACGTCCTGGCCTTCGCTGACCAGCGTTGTGGCGGGCAGCATCTCCAGCTCGCGCGCCAGATGGCGGCGGTGCAGATAAGGGGTGCCGACCTCGACCGGGATCATCCCCAGTTCGGTCGCGAGGAAGCGCGCGAGCGGGATTTCAAGCTGCGAGTCGGGGAGGAAGAAAATCCGCTTGCCCTCAAGCCGTTCGCGCTGATGCGCCATCGCCCGCTTGGCGCGTTCGCGCAGCGGCGCCACGACGCGGCGGAAATGCAGCTCGTCCACGCCGAACACCTGCGCGGCGGCGTGCGCCCAGGCGGTCGTGCCCTCCGCGCCGAAGGGGAACAGCGCGTCGATCCGCTGCGCGCCGCGATCCTCGAGCGCCTGAGCGGTCGCGCCCAGAAAGGGCTGGGCGAGCAGGAAGCGGGTGTTCGGCCCGACCGGCGGCATCTCGCCCGCCCGACGCGCGGGCAGCGAGCGGACGCGCGCGATGCCAAGCTCGACGAAAAGACGCAGAAACTGGTCCTCGACGATATCGGGCAGCGCGCCGACGATCATCAGCTCGGCCGAGTCGTCGCGAGTCGCGGGCAAAGTGGGGACGAGCGCGGCGAGGCAGGCATCCTCGCCCTCGGTGAACGTCGTTTCGATCCCGCTGCCCGAATAGTTGAGGATGCGGACCTGCGGCGAATGCTTGTCGGACAGGCGCTCGGCGGCGCGCGACAGGTCGAGCTTGATGACCTCCGACGGGCACGACCCGACCAGGAACAGCATCCGGATGTCCGGGCGGCGGGCGAGCAGCCGGTCGACGACCCGGTCGAGCTCCTCATTCGCGTCGGCCAGGCCCGCCAGGTCGCGTTCCTCGATGATCGCGGTGCCGAAACGCGGCTCGGCAAAGATCATCACGCCGGCGGCCGATTGCAGCAAATGCGCACAGGTGCGCGAGCCGACCACCAGGAAGAACGCGTCCTGAACCTTGCGGTGCAGCCAGATGATTCCGGTCAGGCCGCAAAAGACTTCGCGCTGGCCGCGTTGGCGCAGCACGTCCGGGCGTACGGAGGGGGCACAATCGGTGCCGGCGGGCGGGGCGAGCACGGGGGCGAGCGGGCTCATTGTGCCACCGCCAGCGTCGCACCCGACTCGCTATTGCCCTGAAGCCGCGCGACCCGCAGCTTCCACAAAAACTGTCCAGCGTTGATGACATAAGCCGCATAGCCGGCCAGCGCGACCGCGAATTGCTGGACGGGCGAGCCGATGCCCGCGAACAGCATGACCAGATAGGCGGTGTGAAGCGCCAGCACCGCCATGCTGAACAGGTCCTCCCACCAGAAGGCGTCAGCGAACAGCCATTTGCCGAACACGACCTTTTCCCAGATCGAGCCGGTGACCATGATGGTGTAGAGGGTCAGCGTCTTGACCACGACCGATGCGGCGGCGACGTCCCCGCCGGCACCGGTGATCAGATAGCGGGCGACGAGCGCCAGGCTGACCAGGAAGACCGCGAACTGGAATGGGGCGAGCACGGCCTGGACCGTCGTCCACACGCTCGCATCGCGGCGCCGGCGCTGCTCGGGCGTATAGAGCGACCCGCGTGCCGCCGTTTCCTCCACCGCCGAGCCAATCTCTGGCCGCATGCCTCACGCCCTCTTGTCGTTGCGCACATTATGGCACCGACGCGAAAAGTGTCAAACAGAATAGACGTAAAGCAAAAATGACACTTTTCGACTTGGTCCCGATTTCGCGGGTTGTGGCGGGATCGAAACAGGCGTAGCTTGATCCCTGCGGGATTCCAAAAATGTGGCGCTTCGCGAGGTTTGTACAAACATCGACCCGAGCTTCAGGGAGAGCGCGGAAATGGCCTACATCCACTCCAATGGTAAGCCCATGCCGCCGGTCGCGCCGCGTGACGGCGGACGCCGCCGCCGGTCCCGCGCGAGTGCGGAGGCGCGCGCGCCGCTCGAGTTGCTTTCATCCCCGCCCGACCAGGCTTCGCTGGCCGCGCTGATCGAATCCCAGGTGATCCCCCGCCTGCTGATGGCGCATCCGGTCCGCGCGCGGGCGACGTCGGCGGCAACCACGGCATCCGGCGCGCCGGGCATCATGCCCGCGGATATCGACGCGTTCACCCCCCTGGTCCTCCAGGTCGAGGCTGATGAACTGGTCGCGCGGGTCGAGGCACTGCTTGACCGCGGGATCAGCGTCGAGGCGTTGCTGCTCGACCTGCTGGTCCCCCAGCGCGCGCCGGTTCGGCGATTATTGGGAGCAGGACCGTTTCGACTTCGTCGACGTGACAATGGGACTGTGGCGCCTGCAGGAGGTCGTGCACGAATTGTCGGCGCGCGCGCCCATCGAGCATGGCCGCGAGACGGGCCGGCGCGCGCTGTTCGCGTCGGTGCCCGGCGATCAGCATACCTTCGGGACGATCGTGATCGAGGAGGTGTTCGCGCGTGGCGGCTGGGTCACCGACCGCATGGTCCAGGCGACGACCAGCCTGCTGGTTGAACGGGTCGCCGACGAATGGTTTGATCTTGTCGGATTGACCGCAAGCTGTAGCGGCCATACGGCGACCATGCCGTCTGCGATCAAGGCGATGCGCAGCGTTTCCCGCAATCCGCACTTGTGCGTGATGGTGGGTGGACCCGTTTTCCTGACGGATCCGCAGATGGCGCAGCGTGTCGGCGCGGATGCGACCGCACCCGACGCGCGCATGGCTTTGTCTGTCGCCGAAACCTGGCTTGGCGCAAGGAGGCGTGAAGCACGTTACGGCTGAGTAGCTTACGAGGGAGCGCCAGAGCGCGCAGAATGAACAGGCACCACGCCCCTTCCGCGCCCAGCGGTTTTTCGACTCCGGACCTTTATCCAGGGCCTTTGAGCGCCGAGTCCGCCGCCGCCATCCTCGGCGCGGTCGGCGACCTCGCGCTGATCCTCGACCCGGACGGCTTGGTCCTCGACATGGCGGTGTCGGATCGCGAGCTCGTCAAGCTGGGGATCACCGGCTGGAAGGGGACCCGCTGGCACGACACGGTCGAGATCGAAGGACATCCCAAGCTCGACGAAATGTTGAGCCAGGCGTCGACCAGCGAGGCGCCGCGCTGGCGCCAGGTCACGCACCGGACGCCCAATGGCGACGTGCCGGTCCGCTATCTGACGATGCGGCTGGGCGATGGCGGGCGCCTGATCGCGATCGGGCGCGAGCTTCGCGCGGCGGCGGCGACTCAGCAACGCCTGCTCCAGACCCAGCAGTCGCTGGAGCGCGACTATATCCGGCTGCGCCAGGCCGAGGCGCGCTACCGTCTGCTCTTCGACATGGCGCACGAGCCCGTGCTGATCGTCGACGCGGCGACGCGGCGGATTCGCGAGGCCAATGCCGCCGCGCATGTCATTCTGGGGATGAAGGAGGGCGCGCTGACCGATCAGCCTGCCGGCGTCATCGTTGAGGCGGCCGATCGCGAGCGGCTGATCGCTTTTCTGGGCGCGGCCGAAGCAGCCGCGACGCTGGCACCGATCGGCGTGACGCTGCGCAAGGGCGCCGGACAGGCGCAATTGAACGCGACGCTGTTCCGCCAGGCCCGCATGGCGCTGCTGCTGCTCCGGATCGATCCGGGCGAGCGCGGGGAGGGCGCGCAGGGCGGCGTCGACCGGCTGCGCGATGTCATCGAACGTATGCCCGACGCCTTCGTGCTCGCCGATGCCAATCTGGCGGTGCTCGCTGCCAACACCGCCTTTGTCGACCTGGCCGAGGTGCCGTCCGCGAGCCGGATCATCGGCCAGCCGATCGGCGAATGGCTGGGGCGGCCCGGCATCGATGCCGACCTGCTGGCGCGCCAGCTGCGCGAACATGGCCTGGTGCGCAATGCCACGACCATCATGCGCGGTGCGTTCGGTTCGGAGGAGGAGGTTGAGGTCTCTGGGGTTTGCGTCACGTCGGAGAGCGGCGATCGCCAGTTCGGCTTCACGATCCGCCCCGTCGCCCGCCGGCTGCGCGAAACGCCGGTCGCGGGCATCGAGATGCCGCGTTCGGTCGAGCAGCTGACCGACCTGGTCGGACGCATGTCGCTGAAGGAGATCGTGCGCGAGTCGACCGATCTCATCGAGCGACTGTGTATCGAGGCCGCGCTGAACTACACGTCGGACAACCGTGCGTCCGCGGCCGAGATGCTGGGCGTCAGCCGCCAGAGTCTCTATTCAAAGCTGCACCGCCACGGGCTTGGCAGCTTGGTTCCCGACGCCGAGTAACCATTTGCGTACAGTCAAAGTGTCAATTTGATTTGACGCTTTTGCCGGTCGGGCATAGGCTCGCGCCATGGCTCATTCGTCCACCCGACCGCTTGCCGCCCCGGCCCCCGCGGTGCGCGACGTGGTCGAGTTGCTCAAACCGATCACCTGGTTTCCCCCGATGTGGGCGTTCATGTGCGGGGTCGTGTCTTCCGGGGTGCCGATCGTCGACCGCTGGCCCTTCCTGATCGCGGGGATCGCGCTGACCGGCCCGCTGGTCTGCGGCACGAGTCAGGCGGTGAACGACTGGTTCGATCGTCATGTCGACGCGATCAATCAGCCCGACCGGCCGATCCCGTCGGGCCGCATCGCCGGGCGATGGGGTTTGTGGATCGCGTGCATCGGTACGTTGTTGTCGCTCGCGGTCGCGGCGGCGACCGGTCCGTGGGTGCTGGGCGCGACCGCCATCGGCCTCGTGCTCGCCTGGGCGTACAGCGCACCGCCGCTGCGGCTTAAGGTCAACGCGGTCTGGGGGCCGGGCGCAGTCGCGCTGTCCTATGAGGGGCTGACCTGGTTCACCGGGGCGGCGGTGATGGCGGGCGCACTGCCCGATGGCCGGGTGCTGGCGGTCCTGCTGCTCTACAGCCTGGGCGCGCACGGCATCATGACGCTCAACGATTTCAAGGCGGTGGAGGGCGATCTTGCCACGGGTGTGCGGTCGCTGCCCGCAATGCTGGGCGTCGATCGCGCCGCGCGGATCGCCTGCGCAGTGATGCTGGCCCCCCAGCTGGCGGTCATTGCGCTGCTCATCGCCTGGGGCCTGATGCTGTCTGCCGCGATCGTCGCGGCGCTGACGCTCGCCCAGATCGGCTTCATGCGCGTGCTGCTGCGCGATCCCCGCGGCAAGACGCCCTGGTATAACGGCACCGGCATCAGCGCCTATGTCTTCGGCATGCTCGCCGCCGCGCTTGGCCTGGGCGGCGTGATATGAGCGCGTCCGCCGGCACCGCGCCGCCGCTCGGCTGGTTCGGCATCGTCCGGCTGGGGCTGGTGCAAAGCGCGATCGGCGCGATGGTGATGCTGGCGACGTCGCTCCTCAACCGGGTGATGGTCGTCGAATATGCGCTGCCCGCCGCGCTGCCCGCCGGGCTCGTCGCCTGGCATTATGCGGTGCAGCTGACCCGCCCGCTTTGGGGGCACGGATCGGATCGCGGGCGACGGCGGACGCCGTGGATCATCGGTGGAATGGGGGTGCTGGCGCTGGGCGTGCTGGCCGCGGTCGACCTGGTCCCCTGGCTGGCCACCGGCTCATCTGCGGCACTTGTCGGCGCAGCCGCAGCCTTCGCGCTGATCGGGGCCGGGGTCGGCGCGGCCGGCACCTCGCTCCTGGCGCTGCTCGCCGTGCGCGTCGCGCCCGAACGGCGATCGGCGGCGGCGGCGATCACCTGGATCATGATGGTCGCGGGCATCGTCGTTTCGGCCGGGGTCGCGGGATCGCTGATCGATCCGTTTTCGCTGCCGCGCCTGGCGCTGGTGGTGAGCGGCGTAGCGCTGGTCGCGTTCGTCGTCGCGGGAATTGCGGTCGCGGGGATCGAGCGGGGGCATTTGATCGCGCCCGCCGAGGCGGCGTCGGACGAAAGCTTTCCCCAGGCGATTCGGGCGATGTGGGTCAGCGCCGACGCGCGCCGCTTTACCCTGTTCGTCTTCATGTCGATGCTCGCTTATTCGATGCAGGACATGATCCTCGAGCCCTTTGCGGGGCTGGTCTTTGGTTTCACACCGGGCGAGTCGACCAAGCTTGCCGGGGTGCAGCATGGCGGCGTGCTGGCGGGCATGATCCTGGTCGGCGTCGGTGCCAATGCGTTTGGCGGGCGCAGCGCCGACGGGCTGCGACGCTGGATCGTCGGCGGCTGCGTCGCGTCCGCGCTGGCGCTGGCCGGACTGGCGCTCGCCGCATTGCGCGGCGGCGCCTGGCCGCTGGCGGGCAACGTCGCGCTGCTGGGCTTTGCCAATGGCGTGTTCGCGGTCGCGGCGATCGGCACGATGATGGCGCTGGCGGGTGCGGCGGGCGACGGCCGCGCCGGGGTGCGCATGGGCGTGTGGGGCGCGGCACAGGCGATCGCGTTCGGCACTGGCGGGCTGCTCGGCGCGGTCGCGGTCGACCGCGGACGCGCGCTGATCGGCGACGACGGCCGCGCCTTCATGCTGGTGTTCGCCGCCGAAGCGGCGTTGTTCGTGGTCGCCGCCACGCTGGCGATCGGCCGGACGATGCCCGGACGAACGGCCTCTATCGATTATCATTCACGGGAGCTGGCGCGATGAAGCAGATGCCGACTGATCGCCGATCCGCCGATTTCGACGTCGTCGTCGTAGGCGGCGGGCCGGCGGGCGCGACCGCCGCGACGGATCTGGCGCGACAGGGCCGCCACGTGCTGCTGCTCGACCGCGCCGGCCGCATCAAGCCGTGCGGCGGCGCCATCCCGCCGCGCGCCATCCAGGATTTCGAGATTCCCGAACATCTGCTCGTCGCGCGCGCCAGGGCGGCGCGGATGATTGCGCCATCGGGCATGACCGTCGACATGCCGTGCGGCGACGGGTTTGTCGGGCTGGTCGATCGCGAGGTGTTCGACGAATGGCTGCGCGCCCGCGCCGCGCTGGCGGGTGCCGAACGCCGCACCGGCACGTTCGAGTCGATCGAGCGCGACAGCGACGGATGCGCGGTGATCGTCTATCGTGGCGAACGCGGCGGCGATCCGGTGCGGGTGCGCGCACGCAGCGTCATCGGCGCCGACGGCGCCCGATCGAAGGTCGCGCGCGCCACGGTCAAGGGCGCGGACAAGGTCCCGTGCGTTTTCGCCTATCACGAGATCGTGAAGTCGCCCGCCGTCGCCAGCGACGTGTTCGATCCCGACCGCTGCGACGTTTATTATCAGGGCCACCTTTCGCCCGATTTCTATGCCTGGATCTTCCCGCATGGCGACACTGCCAGCGTCGGGGTAGGCAGCGCCAACAAGGGCTTTCCGCTGCGCGACGCGATTGACCGGCTGCGCGACCAGACCGGGCTCGATGGCTGCGAGACGATCCGCCGAGAGGGCGCGCCGATTCCGTTGAAGCCGCTGCGGCGGTGGGACAACGGCATCGACACCGTCGTGGCGGGCGATGCCGCCGGCGTGGTCGCGCCGTCGTCGGGCGAAGGGATCTATTATGCCATGGCGTGTGGGCGCATTGCCGGCGAGGCAGTCGACCTGTTCCTGGCGACAGGCAAGGCAAGCGCGCTGAAAACCGCGCGCCGCCGCTTCATGCGCGACCATGGCCGTGTGTTCTGGATCCTCGGGATCATGCAGTATTTCTGGTACAGGAACGACAAACGCCGCGAACGCTTCGTCGAAATCTGCAAGGACCCCGATGTCCAGACGCTGACCTGGCAGGCCTATATGAACAAGAAGCTCGTAAGGCGTAAGCCGATGGCGCACGTGCGTATCTTCTGGAAGGACCTGCGCCACCTGCTGGGGTCGGCGGCATGACCGCGCTGGGCCGTGCGTGGGTCGTCCCGGTCATCATTGCGGCGCTGGCGGCGTTGTTCGTTGCGATCGTCGGCAGTACGATGACCGATATCGGTCCGTGGTATCGCAGCCTCGCCAAGCCGGCATGGGCGCCGCCGGATTCGATCTATGGCGTGGCGTGGACCGCGATCTTCATGACCACCGCGCTGGCCAGCGTCACCGCGTGGCGCGCGATCCATACGCGCAGCGAAAGCGAGATTTTCATCGGCCTGTTCGCGCTCAACGGCTTCCTCAATATCCTGTGGAGCTTTTTGTTCTTCCGGCTCGAGCGGCCGGATTGGGCCGCGGTCGAAGTGATCGTGCTCGGCCTGTCGATCCTGGCGATGATCCTGTTCTGCGCGCGGCGGTCCTCGGCGGCGGCGCTGCTGCTGTTGCCCTATCTCGGCTGGGTCGCGGTTGCCGGCGCGCTCAACTGGCAGATCGTGGCGCTGAACGGGCCGTTCGGCTGAGCGCGTTCTTCGCCAGCGGTCACGCCGTCGACCTCATCCTCGTCGTACTGGCGATCGAATATCTGTGGCTGGTAATGAGGGGCGGCTGGGCACCGCGCAGAGCCGCGCTGCGGCTGCTGCCCGGCGCGCTGATGCTGGTCGCGGTTCGCAACGCGCTGACCGGCGAAGCTTGGCCATTGATCGCGCTGCCGCTCTTGCTGTCATTCCCCGCCCACCTCGCGGATCTCAGGCAGCGTTGACACCCGCGTCGTCCCGTCGAAGGCCGGGACCGCTGGCAAAGGGTGTGCACGGGTGGCCAGCGCCCCGGCCTCCGCCGGGGCGACGATCGTTTTGATTACAGTGTGTCGAGATAGGCGATCAGATCGGCGCGCTTCTGCGCATCGGTCAGGCCGGCATAGGCCATCTTCGTGCCAGGCACCACGCGCTGCGGCTTTTCGAGATACTGGAACAGCTTTTCCTTGCTCCAGGTGATGCCGCTGTTCTTGTTGGCGGTCGAGTAGCTGTAACCCTCGACCGTGCCGGCGGCGCGGCCGACGATCCCGGCCAGCGAGGGCCCGATCTTGTTTACGCCCGCCTGTACCGCGTGACAGGTGCTGCAAACGGCAAAGACCTTCTGACCCGCCGCCGCGTCGCCCGTCAGGCTCGCGAGCGTGGTGCCGTCGAGCGTATCGGTGCTGTCGACGGTCGGCGCGGCAGCAGCCGTCGGTGTTGCGGCCGGCGTGGGGGTCGCGACGGTCGCGGTCGCGGTCGGCGCCGGGGTGGGTTCGGAAGTCTGCGATCCCCCACCGCATGCCGCGAGGGTCAGCGCGGTGGCTGCGACGCCCATCGACATCAGGCTGGTCCGCTTCAACTGCTGTGCGTTCATCCGCTCACTCCTTGTTTCAGCTGCCGTCCCCGGCACGTGTGATCATTCCGCCGACGAGACAACGCGACATCGCCGATAAAGTGCCATTGCACGAGCTATCGGCGCGCACCGCCGCCGCCCGGCCCCTTGCGATGCAGCGTCGGGCGTGCCGGTTTGGCGGCATGACGCGCGGGGGGCAGGCCAGCGCGACGCTGGGGCGGTCGTGCGCCCGGCGGTCCCTGCATCGGTTCGATGCGGACGTGATCCTCCGGACTCTCAGTCGCGGCGGTGCGGCGAAGGGCCTCCGCAAACTTGTTGGCGGCGGCACGCCGGACCTCGAACGCGGTCTCATTCGGCCCGATGCGAATCGCGCCGATCTCGTTCTTGGTGATGTGCCCGCGCCGGCACAGCAGCGGCAGGATCCAGCGTGGATCGGCATTCTGCCGCCGCCCGATGTCCATGTGGAACCAGACCGTATCCTCGAATCCCGGGCGGTGGCCCTCGCCACGCTCCGGCCGCTCGCCGCTCGAACCCGCACCGTCGATCAGCTCCTCCGGATCGGGCAGGCGCGCGCGGTGGACGCGGACCAGCGCGGCCGCGACGTCCTCGGCGCTCATCTTTTCCAGCAGTTGCGCGCCCAGCGCCCGATCCTCGTCATCAACCTCGACCGGCTGCAGCAATGTTTCGATCAGGCGGGCGCGGTCCTGTGCGCGGATTTCCTCGATCGTCGGCGGCTTGATCCATTCGGCGGCGATCCGCGCGCCCTTCAGCATCGCGTCGACGCGGCGGCGGCGGGGATAGGGGACGATCAGCACCGCTGTTCCCTTCTTGCCGGCGCGCCCGGTGCGGCCGGAGCGATGCTGAAGGGTTTCGGCATCGCGGGGCAGCTCGACATGGATGACCAGGCTGAGTGTCGGCAGGTCGATGCCGCGCGCGGCGACATCGGTCGCGACGCAAACGCGCGCGCGACGATCGCGCAGCGCCTGCAAAGCCTGGTTGCGTTCATTCTGGCTGTGCTCGCCCGACAAGGCGACCGCGCCGAAGCCGCGTTCGTTCAGGCTGGCGTGCAGGCGGCGGACATTGTCGCGAGTCGCGCAGAACAGCATCGCCGTCTCCGCATCGTGAAAGCGCAGCAGGTTCACGACCGCATTCTCGATGTCCGCCGGCGCGACGGTCACCGCCTGATAGGCGATGTCGCCATGGCCGCGTTCCTCGGTCACGGTCGAGATGCGTAGCGCGTCGCGCTGATACCGCTTGGCCAGCGCCACGATCGGCTTTGGCATGGTGGCGGAGAAGAGCAGCGTCCGGCGCTCGCCCGGCGTCGCGTCGAGAATTTCCTCCAGGTCGTCGCGAAAGCCCATGTCGAGCATCTCGTCGGCCTCGTCGAGCACCGCGACGCGCAGGCTGCCAAGCTCGAGCACGCCGCGTTCGAGATGGTCGCGCAACCGTCCCGGCGTGCCGACGACGATATGCGCGCCTTGCGAGAGCGCGCGGCGCTCCTTCGACGCGTCCATGCCGCCGACACAGGTGGCGATGCGCGCGCCGGCCGGGCCATAAAGCCACATCAGCTCGCGGCTGACCTGTAACGCCAGTTCGCGCGTCGGCGCGATCACCAAGGCCAGAGGCTCGCGCGCCTGACCCATCCGCTCGCCCTCGGCCAGCAATTGTTCGGCAAAGGCGAGGCCGAAGGCGACGGTCTTGCCGGAACCCGTCTGGGCAGAGACGATCAGGTCGCGGCCGCGCGCCTCGGGCTCCAGCACGGCGGCCTGAACGGGGGTGGGGGCGGCATAGCCGCGCGCGGACAATGCGTCGCCGAGCAACGGGGGAAGTGCGGAAAAGGGCATGAACTCTCTTGAATTAGTGGCGGGGCCGCCGGGGCGGTCAGCGCGGGAAACGGGATCGGGCGAAACCTACAGGGACTGGCCTGCGGCCCAGCCGCTCGCCCACGCCCATTGGAAATTATAGCCGCCGAGCCACCCGGTGACGTCGACCGCTTCGCCGACCACATACAGATTTGGAACGCGTTTGGCTTGCATTGTTTGCGATGACAGTTCGGCGGTCGAAATGCCGCCCGCCGTGACCTCCGCCTTGGCATAGCCTTCGGTGCCGTTGGGGGTGAAGCGCCAGGCGGCAAGGCGGCGCTCGGCCTCCTCCAGCCGCCTGTCGGCGAGGGTGGAGAGCTCACCCGCCAAGGCCAGTCGCTCCGCCAGGGTGGTCGCCAGTCGGTCGGGCAGCTGGATTGACAGCGCGCGGGCCAGCGTCGTGCGGGGTTGCGCGTGCTTGGCGGCGCGCAGCCAGCCGCTTGGCTGGTCGGGAAGGAAATTCACGTCGATCGCCTCGCCATGGCGCCAATAGCTCGACACCTGAAGGATTGCGGGGCCGGACAGGCCGCGATGCGTGAACAAAGCGGCTTCGCGGAAGGCGACCTTGCCGTGACGCGCCACGACCGGCGCGGCGACGCCCGACAATTCGCGAAACAGCGCATCGTCGCCTGCCAGCGTCAGCGGCACCAGTGCCGGGCGCGGCTCGATGAGCTTGAGGCCAAACTGCTTGGCGAGTTGATAGGCGAAGCCCGTCGCGCCCATCTTGGGGATCGACGGCCCGCCGGTGGCGACGACCAGCGCGGCTGCAGTGACGATGCGTCCGTCGATCCCGACGCGGAACGCCATGCCGTCATGCTCGACCGCGGTGACCGGCCTGCCGAGCGCGAATTCCACCGCGCCCTTATCGCACTCGCCGACCAGCATTTCGACGATCTGGCGCGCGGAGCCGTCGCAGAACAATTGGCCCAGCGTCTTTTCGTGCCACGCGATGCGATAGGAATCGACCAGCGCGATGAAGTCGGCGGCGGTATAGCGCCCCAGCGCAGACTTGGCGAAATGCGGGTTGGCGGACAGGAAGCGGTCGGGCGCGGTGCCGAGATTGGTGAAGTTGCACCGCCCGCCGCCGGAGATCAGGATCTTCTTCCCCGGCCGGTCGGCATGATCGATCAGCAGCACGCGCCGCCCCCGCTGCCCGGCCACCGCCGCGCACATCATTCCTGCCGCGCCCGCGCCGAGGATGATCGCGTCATAGGATGGGGAGGCGGGCAAGATGTGTCCTGTGGGTCGGCAAAGTGGATGACACGCCTTACCCGTTCGTTTCGAGCGAAGTCGAGAAACGTCGCGCCCGCATCACGTTTCTCGACTTCGCTCGAAACGAACGGGACGTGAAGAGACAAGCGTTCTAGGCTGGCATCTGATACCGCGAAGGGCGCAGCACCAGCATGAGGCCCCAGCCTTCGCTGCGGCGCCGTGGCGGAAGCGTTCACCGCAACTTGGCGATCGACAGGCCGTCTTCCTTGGCGCGATCCTTCACCGATTCCTCGCTGCGGGTCAGCGCCTTCGCAATCGCCTTCAGCGCCATGCCTTTCTTGGCCAGCGTATGCAGCTTCTGGATTTCATCCTGTCGCCACGGCTGGCGGTGCCGCTCGAAACGGTCGCCGCTCATGCGGGCGTCTCGACCGAGTCGATGCGGATCGGCTGGCCGTTGAACGCGACGGTCTCGCCCGCCATCGCACCCATCAGCGCACGGGCGAGCGGGGCGGCGAAGGACAAGCGGTCCGCGCCCGGCTCGGCCTCGTCATGGCCGACGATCTCGATCGTCCGCGACCGCGCGCCTTGACGGATGTGCACCCGGCTGCCGATGCCGACTTCGCCCGCATCGGGCGCCGGCGCATCCTCGGCGGTGGCGCGGCGGGTGTGCCAGTAGCGCAGGTCGCGGCGCAGCACCTCGCGTGCGGCATCGTCGGGCGCGCCGGCGATCTCGGCTTCAAGCGCATCGACCCTCGCCGCGATCAGCGCACGGCCGCGCGGCGTCACCCAGTTGGGGCCGGGCGGGATCGGCAGCTCGAAACGGGGTTCCTTATGTTCCTCGTCGCTTTCGCGGCGAAATGCGACGCTCACGGTCATGCTCCTGGCAAAACGGGATTCAACGCCAGAACGCGCTGAGAGGCAAGCGCGATCCGCTCAGGATGGCGGGAGCCAGCTTTTCTCGCGCAGCGCCAGATGGGTCGCCCGCCGGGCGGCGAACCGGGGGGCAAGGAAGCGGTGGAAGTACCAGCCCTGCCACGCATAGGGCGTCGCGTGGTAGATCAGCCGCTCGGCCAGCGTCCAGCGCACCCGCCGACGATCGGCGCGGCGCGGGGAGGGGATGCACCACAGATCGGGTGGATAGACCGCGCGGCCCTGAGCCAGCACGCGGTGCATGATTTCGTGGTCCATCAGGACATAGGGCCAGTGGGCATGGGCATAGCCGCCCGCCGCCACCAGCGCCGTGGTGCGGAACGTCTGGCCGAACCCGCCGGTGTGCGTCTGGCGCGGCCACAGCCGCGCCGCGACCTGTGCGCGCCAGAAGCGCCTGCGCCGCGCTGCCAGGCCATCGGGCGGGGCGGGCACATCGACCGCCATCACCGCCGCGACGCGCGGGTCGGCAAAGTGCCGCGCGGCGATCGCCAGATAGTCGGGGGGATAGAAGGTGTCGGCGTCGCCGAACGCGACCAGCGGGGTCGCGATGTGCGGCATCGCGGCCTCCAGCGCATGGATCTTGCCCGGCTTGGCCTCGTGCAGGTGTAGCGTCTGCACCCCCGCCATCGCCGCCGTTTCGGCGCGCGCAATCTCCGCCGATCCGTCGGTCGAGCCGTTGTCGACCAGGATCAGGCGCAGCGGCCGCACCCGCTGGGCCGCGATCGAGCGCAGCGTCGCCGAGAGATAATCGGCTTCGTTGAAATAGGCGATGACGAAGGTCCATGACATCACGCGACGCGCTGGCCGCGAACCGGCTCGCGGGTCAAGGACTTGATGCGATGGTTGACAAGTCGCGGCCCGGCCCGCAGCGCCGGACGGGTGCTGGCGCGAGGGTAAGACAGGCGTGATCGAGCGGTTCCGGGCTCTGGCGGCAGACTGGCAGCCGCATCTCGCCCGGGCGCGACCGTGGCTTCGCGGCGCATGGATCGTCGCGATCCTCGCCTATGTCGCCTTCAGCCTTCGGGAGATCGGGATCGCGCGCGTCTGGAGCGAGCTACCGCGCGCACCGGCCTTTTACCTCGTCTACTGGGCGGGGTTCATGATCCTGCCGATTTCCGAACGGCTGATCTTCGCGCGCATCTGGTCGGACACGCCCCCCGTTCCAATACCCGTCCTGCTACGCAAGCGCGTGCTCAATCAGGTTGTGTTCGGCTATTCGGGCGATATCTGGTTTTTCTGGTGGGCGAGCCGTCATCTGGGGGTGCCCGAGCGCCAGGTGCTCGCCGGGGTGAAGGACAGCACCCTGCTCTCCGGCGTCGCCGCAGCGGCGGTGACGCTGATCCTGGTCGGCTGGTTCAGCCTGGTCGGCAGCGGATGGATATTGGTGCGCGCGATGGGCGACTATCGCGCCTTCTTCATCGCGCTAGGGCTGGTGATCCTGTTCGTCGCGCCGGTTGCCCTGCGCTTTCGCAGACAGATTTTCTGGGTCGGCGGCGGTACCGCGCTGTTCGTGCTCGCGGTCCATTTCCTCCGCATCGCCATGGTGCAGGGGGTCGAGGTCGCGATCTGGTCGATCGTTCTGCCGCAGGTTCCGTTTGCGACGTGGCTGCTGTTCCTGACGGTTCAGATGCTGATCAATCAGCTGCCGATCGTGCCCAACCGCGACCTGCTGTTTCTTGCGGTCGGCATTGAGCTGACCGCGCGTGTCGGCGTCGACCAGGCCGCGCTCGCCGCGCTGTTCGTGGCGGTCACCCTGCTCAAGCAAATCACCAATCTGACGGTCTTCGTCTTGACGAGCTTCCTGCGAAATGATCACCTGTCGACTAAGGCGGAGCCGGCCGGCTCCAGTGCCAATCCATAGGACAGGATGACCCGCATGCGTTTTCTGACGCCCAGCCTGATTGCGATTGCGACTGCAACCGTTGCCCAGATCGCCGCGCCTGCGGCAGCCCAGACTGCGGCCGCGCCGAAGCCCGCGCCGGTCGCGCAAATCGCGCGTGCGATCGACATCCCCTATCAGGAATTCACGCTCAGGAACGGGCTGCGCGTCATCGTGCACACCGACCGCAAGGCGCCGATCGTCGCGGTCTCGGTATGGTACGATGTCGGGTCGAAGCATGAGCCCGAAGGGCGCACCGGCTTTGCCCACCTGTTCGAGCACCTGATGTTCAACGGCACCGAAAATGTCCCCGGCGACTTTTTCGACCCGCTGCGCGAGATCGGTGCGACCGACGTAAACGGCACGACGTCGTTCGACCGCACCAATTATTTCGAAACCGTGCCGCGTCCGGCGCTGGAGCGCGCGCTGTTCCTGGAAAGCGACCGCATGGGCTATCTGCTCGGCGCGGTGACGCAGGAGCTGCTCGACGAGCAGCGCGGCGTCGTCCAGAACGAAAAGCGCCAGGGCGACAACCAGCCCTATGGCCTGGTCCGCTACAAGCTGAGCGAAGGCATCTATCCGCCGGGGCATCCCTATCACCATTCGGTGATCGGATCGATGGCCGACCTGTCTGCGGCGCGGCTCGATGACGTGAAGAACTGGTTCCGCAGCTATTACGGGCCGAACAACGCGATCCTGGTGCTCGCCGGCGATATCGACGCAGCGGAGGCACGGCCGCTGGTCGAGAAGTATTTCGGCGCGATCCCGTCGGGGCCCGAAACGGTGACGCCCAAGATCACGATCCCGACGCTGGCCGAGGCGAAGTCCGAAGTGATCAAGGATCGGGTGGCAACCACGCGTATCTATCGCCTGTGGCCGGTCCCGGGCTACAAGAACGCCGACGCGGTGCATCTCGACATCGCCGCCAGCGTGCTCGGCGGCCTTGCGTCCTCCCGCCTCGAAACCGCGCTGGTGCGTGAGGACAAGCTGGCGGTGAGCGCGTTCGCCTTCAACCAATCGCTCACCGACGCGGGCAGTTTCGGGGTCGGGATCGACGTCCGTCCGGGCGTCGACAAGGCGGCGGCGATTGCGCGGATGGACGCGGTGATTGCCGATCTGGTCGCCAACGGCCCGACCGCCGACGAAGTCCAGCGGGTGGCCACCAACACGCTCTCAGGACGCCTGGCGGGCCTGGAGGCGGTGGGCGGCTTTGGCGGCAAGGCGGTCACGCTGGCGCAGGGCGCATTGTTCGCAGGCGACCCGGCATTCTACAAGAAACAGCTGGCGGCCCTGGCGGCGGCGACCCCGGCGGACGTGCGCGCGGTCATGCAGAAATGGCTGACGCGCCCTGCCTACACCCTGACCGTCGAGCCGGGCGAGCGCGAGAATTACGTCGAGGCAACCCCCGTTGCCAAGGCGGCGCCCGCCCCGGCGGCTGCGGCAGCCCCGGTGGCGAAGGTCGATCGTGGCACCCGGCCCGAAGTCGGCTCGATCGCCGATCTGAGCTTTCCCAAGGTCGAGCGGACCAAGCTGTCGAACGGTATCGAGCTGGTCTATGCCCAGCGCACCGCGGTGCCGGTCACGCAGATCGCGATGAGCTTCGATGCCGGCGTCGCCGCCGACCCGGACGGCAAGCTCGGCACGCAATCGCTGACGCTGGGGGTGATGGACGAGGGCACGACGACGCTCAATTCGCTCCAACTCGCCGAAGCGCGCGAGCGGCTGGGTGCGCGGATCACCAGCGACAGCTCGGCCGATCGTACCACGCTCCAGCTCTACACCCCCAGTGCCAACCTTGCGGGCTCGGTCGCGCTGGCGGCGGACATCGTCAAGAACCCGGCCTTCGCCCCCGCCGAAGTCGATCGGGTGCGTAACCAGCTGCTCGCCGGGATCCAGGCGGAGTTGAACAATCCGCAGGGCGTGGCACAGCGCGTGACCCCGCGGCTGCTGTTCGGCGACGCGCATCCCTATGCCAAGCTGGCCGCGGGTTCCGGCGACCCGGCGGCGGTCGCGAAGCTGACCCGCGACGACCTGGTCGCGTTTCACCGCAGCTGGATCCGGCCGGACAAGGCCAAGTTCTTCATCGTGTCGGATCAGCCGCTGAGCGCAGTCAAGGCGGCGCTCGAGGCACAGTTCGGCGGGTGGAGCGCGCCCGGTGCGCCCGGCGTCAAGGCGTTCGGCGTCCAGCCGGTTCAAACCAAGCCGAAGATCGTCTTGATCGACCGACCCAATTCGCCGCAATCGCTGATCGTCGCGGCGCAGCTGACCTCGCTCGATCCGAAATCCGATCTGCTTCCGACGCTGACGTCGAACGAGATCCTGGGCTCCGGGTTCCTGTCGCGCATCAACCTGGACCTGCGCGAGGCGAAGGGCTGGTCCTATGGGTCGCGCGGCGGCTTCGGGCTGAACGAGCGCGCGGTCAGCTATGTGGTCAACGCGCCCGTTCAGGCCGACAAGACCGGCCCCGCGATCGAATCGCTGCAACAGGTGATCGGCGGCTTCCTCAACGACAAGGGCACGACGAAGGTCGAGTTCGACCGCACGATCAACGGTGAGATCCGCGAACTGGCCGGCCTGTACGAAACCGGCGGCGCGGTGCTGACCGCGATGCAGTCCAACGACCGGTTCGGGCGGCCCGACGATTATTACAGCACCGTCGCGGCCGAATATCGCACGCTCCAGCCGACCCAGCTTGACGCTGCGGCACGCGCCGCGATCGACCCGAAGAACTTCGTCTGGGTCGTCGTCGGCGATGCAAGCAAGGTCCGCAGCCAGCTTGACTCGATCGGCCTTCCGGTCGAGGTCATGCCCGCCGCCGCGGCGGCGATGCCCGCAACCGCCGGCCGCCCCGCCAAGTAAACGACCGCGATAGGAGCAACGAACATGGCCAATGTGGATGGAAACTGGGATACCGTCGCCAAGACCCCGATGGGGGATCAGAAGGCGACGCTGTCGGTCGCATCGTCGGGCGATACCTTCACCGGCACCTATTCGGGTGCGATGGGCACGACCGAGATCAAGGACGGCAAGGTCGACGGCAACAACCTGACCTGGAAAGTCGACATCGTCGTGCCGATGCCGATGACGCTCGATTGCTCCGCGACGGTCGACGGCGACACGATCACCGGATCGGTCGGCGCCGGCGCGTTCGGCAGCTTCCCGCTTTCGGGAACCCGCGCCGCCTGATCGGGCGAAACCGCCGACACCATGCGGCCCGCGCTCCCCGGTGGAGCGCGGGCCGTTTTGCTGCGGAGGTATGGGGCCGTCGCCTATTCGGCGGGGAGCGGTGCAATCGGTGTCCGCGATGCCGTTCGCTTCGCGCGGCGGCCGCCACGCGCCCAGAAGCTCCACACCGCCAGCGTGCCGAGCAGGGTGAGCGCAACGCCGGCCAACGTCAGCGCCAGCCGGTAGGCGATGCCGCCGACCATCGCCGCATGCAGCGGGAACAGGGCGTTGAACGCCCGCAAACCGGGTGACAGCGTCATGGCGTCGCGTGCCTCGACCAACCGCGCATCGGCGGGGTCGAACCACAGCATCGTCCGGCCGTTGGGGAGCCATTCGGCGGGCTGGCGCATGCGGAGCTGCACCAGGTCGCCGGCCTCCCTTGGCATGCGGACCAGCCGGACCTCGGCATCGGGAAAACGCTGGCGCGCGCGCGCGAGCACACGTTGCCAGTCGATGCGGGCGGGAAGCGCGCTGCCCCTGATCGCCGGCGGCTTGGTCATGCCGTCGAGCTCGCCCGCCGTCGAAAACGGCGCGAGCATGACCGACGCGACCGGGCGTAGCGTCAGCATCATTCCCGTCGTCATACTGATCGCCAGCAACGGCGCGACCAGGATGCCCAGGTCGCGGTGATGCGTCAGGATTGCTGACCGGGTCAGCCGGCGGGGCAGCAGGCGCAGGCGGAAGGTCCGCCGGGTCCGCCACCACAGGATCGCCCCGGTGACAATGAAGCCAAGCCCGACGAGCCCGGCGATCCCACTGATCGTCTCGCCAGCTTCACCGATCAGCAGATGATGGTGCAGGTCGAACAACCACAATTCCGGCCGCGCCCACACGCTGTCCCACCGCGCGACGATCTCGCCGCCCTGGTTCGCATAGGCCCCATGGCCGCGCCCATAGCCAAGCTGGCTGAGGCCGAACCCGTCGCTGGCGAACAGGATCGATGCGGGGCGATCGGCCGGCGCGACATTCGCCAGGCGATCCAGCTGCGCGGCCAGCGATGCCACGTCCTGGCGCGCGGGATCGTCGCTGCCGGGCGCGGAGATCCATTGCTGCTTCCACAACAGGATCGTCCCGCTCAGCCCGAGCAGCGCGAGCAGCAGGCCGATCAGCCCGCCGGTCCAGCGGTGAATCAGGTCGAGCCAGCGCATCAGAAGCGCCAGTCCCAGCCGAGCGTGAAGTTGCGCCCGCGCCCGGCGAAGAAACGGGTGCGATCCGTCTGGAACAGCGTGTCGCTGTAATAGCTGACATATTGTTCGTCGGTCAGGTTCTGGACCGCCAGGCTGATTCCGCCCAGTCCGGTGTCGTAGCGGATATAGGCGTCCGTGACCGTATAGCCCTCGAACCGGGTGTTCGCCGCGCGACCCGCAAAGTCGCGCGAGAGATAGACGTTCGCCTGCACCCGTGCGGTCAGTGGCCCGCTGACATAATCGGCGGCGAACAGCGCGCGGTCGGGAGAAATGTTGGCGCCGTCGAGATCGAGGTCGACGCGCCCGTCATTGTCGCTGTCCGATTTGCCGAGCAGGTGCGAATAGCCCACTTGGAGCTTCAACTCGTCGATCGGCGTCCTGACGCCCAGGTTGATTTCCAGCCCCTCGATTTCGATCCGCTGGCGCTGGACCTCGAAAATGTCGCCGGCGTTGCGCACCAACAGGCTGCCGAGGTCGCTCGACGACCAGAAATAGGTCGCCGACAGATCGAGCGGCCCGCGTTTCACCTCAACCCCGATCTCGCGATTGTTCGACACCACCGGGCTGACATTCAGGAAATTGTCGACGTCGACACCCGCGGTGTTCACCGCGCGCAGGATGCGGCCGATGTCGGCGATCGTATAGCCCTCGGCATAGCTGCCATAGACGCGAATGCCCTTTACCGGCTCGACGATCACGCCGCCGTTGAGCAGGACGTCGTCGAAGCTCGGGCTGCCGCCCGCCACCTGCTGCGGGCCATAGAAGAACAGGGTTTCGTAATCGGGGATGTCGAGCCGCACATTCTCCCACCGCGCGCCGCCGGCCAGCCGCAATTTTCCGTCGAACAGGCCCAGGTTGAGCTGGCCGAACGGGGCCAGGCTGCGAAATTCGGTGAAGGGCACCCAGGCGCGGCCGGTCTGGAGCAGCTCCTGGCCGGTGCGGTCCCACAGGCTGTCGAAGCCGACCGTGGCGGAAAGCGCGTCGATCACTTCGCGTTCGTAACTGAACCGCCCGCCGATCTTGCGCGACCGGTTGACCGACTGTTCGAACAGCGTGCGGGTGGGGTCGATGCGCGGATCCTGGAAATCGGCGAAAACGCCGCCGCCGAAAATGTCGCGCGACCGGTTCCAATAGCCCTGCAGGATCAGGTTGCCGCCGGCCAGGTCGGTGTCGGTCAGCGTGAGCGAGATCGTCTCGACCCGATTGGACGCGGGTTCGCCCGGTGTCGCGCCACGCGCGCCGATCGTCGGCCGCCCGGCGGCGATGTCGGCGGGCGAACGCGGCACCACGACATAATTGGCGCGGCCCTCCAGCGCGAACCGGTTGGCGAACAACTCGATTCGCGCGGTGTCGCTCAATTGATAGCCGAGCCGCGCAAACACGGACCAGCTGTCGCTGTCCTGCACTTCGCCCTGGGTACCGTCAGGACCGATCACGTCGCCATTGCCGTCGAGGAAGACGCCGCGGCGCTCGAACGCCGCGCCGACGGTCGCGTCGAACGCGCCGCCACGCCACGCGACCAGTCCCGCCGCCTTGCCGCCAAAGCCCGCATCCTCGAACCCGTTGCTCGCATTGCCCTGAAGCAGCAAGCGGCCGGCGATCCCGTCCGACTTCGGCGCTTCGACCACGACCTGGTTGATCACCCCGCCGGTCGCGCCGATGCCCTGCAACGCGTTGGCGCCATAGATGAGCTCGACCCGGTCGAGGAAGAACGGGTCAATCGTATAGCCGTCGCGCGATCCGTCGCGGATCGGCGTCGTCTGCGGAATGCCGTTGATCGCGAACAGCGGCGCGCGGCCGCGCAGCGATTCGCCCGCGCCCGACAATTTCTGGCGGGTGGGGGAGAAGGACGGCGACAGGTTGGCGACGGCGTCGACGGTCGATCCGGCGATCGCGACCTGCTGGCGCAGTTGCTCGCGATCGATGACGTCGACGGTCAGCGGCAGCGCATTTGCGGGCAGCCGCGTGCGCGCGGCGCTGACGACGATTGCGTCGTCGGCGTCGTCGTCCGCCGGCAGGGTCGACTGTACCGCCGGGGCAGGGACGCGAGCCAAACCGGGCACATCGTCGCGATCAGCTGCATGTGCTGAAAACGGGCACAGGATCGTGCCGGCGGCGAGCAGGATGTTGAATTGGTAACGCATGGCCCTCCCTTTTCCGAGAGGCGTGGTAGCATCCGCTTTTGCAAATGCAAGCGGTTCGCAATAGCGATGTGCTCCAATCCGCCCGGCTGGCGCGCAGGGCGGCGGAGCTTGACGCCCTGATGGCGTATCTTGACGCGAAGATCGCCTGGGTCGAACGCGGGAGGCAAGGTGAGGCGCCCCGGTTGCTGCCGCCGCAGCAGCAGCGACCCTAAAGCCCGTCTCCGACATCAGGGTTTTCCCGTCACCCCGGGCTTCACCCGGGGTCCCGCTGTCGTTTGCGCCGGATCAAGCAGCGGGACCCCGGCGCAAGGCCGGGGTGACGGGGAGAAAGCTGCCGGACTTCAGGACCGTGTCCATTCCCGGTCGATCTCTTCGAAGCGGGCTCGGCCTTGTCGTCGGACCGCCGTCAAATATCGGCGCGAGCGATCAGGGGGTCGCGCGCGATTCGACGCGGTCGCGGACCTGGGCGAAGGCGGCGCGTAGATCGTCCGCCGATGCCCGGTCGAGCGCGCCCGCGGCAATCTCGTCGGGCGACCAGAACAGCGACGGGGCCTCGTCATCCAGCATTGCCCAGTTCGGAAACATCCGCGCATCGACTTCGGCACTGACCAGCAGTCGCACATCGCCGTGGCGATCATCAGCCACGATCCGCTCATATAGCGCATCGATGGCCGGCTCGGGGCCCTCGATCAGCTGCAGGTACAAGTCCTGACGACAGATCAGCGCACCGGTGATCTGGTCGCGGGGATTGTTCCGCCGCGCGCCGGACAGGATTCCGGCGAGCATCGCCCGGTCGAAGCCGAAGGGTTGCGACCGATAGATCAACTGCTTCACCATGGCCTGCTCCCGTCGAACCTCGACCGGGGTACGCGAAACGAGCGCTCGTGCAAGCGAGGACTTCGGGACCGGCTGCGATCGCGGACGCCGTCGCGCCAGAGCGAATATGAAAAGGGCCCGACGTCGCCGCCAGGCCCTTGTTAATTCGCGCGTCGAAGCGATCAGGCTGCGGCGATTTCCGCCACGTCGACCTTGATGCCCGGGCCCATCGACGAGCTGACCGCGATCTTGCGGACATATTTGCCCTTGGCACCCGACGGCTTGGCCTTGACCACGGCGTCGACCAGCGCGTCGAAATTGGCGCGCAGATCGGCCTCGGCGAAGCTCGCTTTGCCGATGCCGGAGTGGATGATGCCGGCCTTTTCGACGCGATATTCGACCTGGCCGCCCTTGGCCGCCTTGACCGCTTCGGCGACGTTCATCGTGACGGTGCCCAGCTTCGGGTTGGGCATCAGGCCCTTGGGGCCCAGCACCTTGCCCAGGCGACCGACCAGGCCCATCATGTCGGGCGTGGCGATGCAGCGGTCGAATTCGATCGTGCCGCCCTGGATGGTTTCCATTAGGTCCTCGGCACCGACCACATCGGCCCCGGCTTCGCGCGCTTCGTCTGCCTTGGCGCCCTTGGCGAACACGCCGACGCGCACCGTCTTGCCGGTGCCGGCGGGCAGCGTGACGACGCCGCGCACCATCTGGTCGGCGTGACGCGGGTCGACGCCCAGGTTGAGCGCGACTTCGATCGTCTCGTCGAACTTGGCGGTCGCATTCGCCTTGGCCAGCGCGATCGCCTCGTCAATGCCGTGCAGCTTTTCGGCGTCGATCGCCTGGGCCAGCGCCTTCTGCTTCTTGGTCAGTTTTGCCATGATCTCAGCCCTCCACCACTTCGAGGCCCATCGCGCGGGCGGAGCCTTCGATGATGCGGGTCGCCGCTTCGATGTCGTTGGCGTTCAGGTCCTTCATCTTCGCCTGGGCGATCTCGCTCAGCTTGGAGCGCGCGATCTTGCCTGCCGACACCTTGCCCGGCTCCTTCGAGCCCGACTTCAGGTTCGCCGCCTTCTTGATCAGGTAGGTCGCCGGCGGGGTCTTCGTCTCGAACGAGAAGGAGCGGTCGGCATAGACGGTGATGACCGTCGGCAGCGGCGTGCCCGCTTCCTGGTCGCCGGTCTGCGCGTTGAACGCCTTGCAGAATTCCATGATGTTGACGCCGCGCTGACCCAGGGCAGGGCCGATCGGCGGCGACGGGTTGGCCTTGCCTGCAGGAACCTGCAGCTTGATATAGCCGGTAATCTTCTTCGCCATTTACTTCACTCACTCTATCGGCCGGACGCGCGGGGCGTGCCGGCACCAAGTTTAGCGGTCCAAGCGACCGCTCTTTCGAACGGCCTCCCGCAACATTTCCATTCACGCGGAATAGGAAGGCGCGGCGCATAGCGTAAAGCCGTGCGCCGCGCAATCATTTGATACTTCCCTCCGGGCCGGTTGGTTCCGGCCCGCCGGGTCGACGGATCAGGCCGCCAGCAGTTCGGGCGGCGGCGTGAGCAGGCTGATCGTGCTGGCCGAGCCCGAGGTCGCGAAGATGAGCGCCGCTTCGGTCACGCGGTCGCCCCCGCTCAACAGGATGGTGACGTCGTTGTCGCCATTTTCGATGAAGATGCGGTCGGCAGAGATCGTCACGTTGCTCTTCCCGATGCCGGTGAAGGCGGTCAGGTCGATGCGGTCGCCGCGGTCGAAATTGACGATGGTGTCGGTGCCGCCGCCCGGCGCGAACAGGAAGGTGTCGGAACCGTTGCCGCCCTCCAGCCGGTCGTCGCCTTCGCCGCCCCACAGCGTGTCGTTTCCGTTCCCGCCATAGAGGCTGTCCGCGCCCGCGCCGCCGACCAGCGTGTCGTTGCCGTTGCCGGCTTCGATGCGGTCGTTGCCGCCCCCGCCCCACATGCTGTCATTGTCGTTGCCGCCGTCGATCGTGTCGTCGCCCTCGCCACCGTCGATGGTGTCGCGGCCATTTCCGCCGTCCAGCCGGTCATTGCCGCTGCCGCCGGCCAGCGCGTCATTGTCGTTCCCGCCGTCGAGCCGATCGTTGCCGGCATCGCCCGCCAGCCGGTCGGTCCCGTTGCCGCCGTCGATCGTGTCGTCGCCCGCGCCGCCGAACAGCCGGTCATTGGCGTTGCCGCCATCGACGCGGTCATTGCCGGCACCGCCCTCCAGCACATCGTCGCCGTTGCCGCCGCTCAACGTATCGGCGAACGCGCTGCCGATGACGCGCTCGATACCGGTGAAGCGATCGCCGTCGCTGCTGGAGCCCGCCCCGCTGTTGCCGACGGTGACGCGCACGCCGCTTTCCGCGTCGACATAGCTGATCGTGTCGAACCCGGCCCCGCCGTTCAGCACGTCCGCGCCGCCACGGCCGATCAACAGGTCGTCGCCGCCATTGCCGTTCAGCGTATTCGCGCTGGCGTTGCCGAGCAGGACGTCGTTGCCGCTGCCGCCGCTGGCGTTTTCGATGACGACGCCGTTGGCGATCGTATATCCGCCCCAGATGCCATCGACGAACGACACGACCCCGCCGCCCGTCGGCGAATAGTCCAGCGTCGCTGCGGTCAGATCGATCTGAGCGTCGAGCGCGCCCGAATAGCGGATTTCATCGACGCCGCTCGT
This sequence comes from Sphingomonas sp. CCH15-F11, assembly GCF_001557005.1. NCBI lineage: Bacteria > Pseudomonadati > Pseudomonadota > Alphaproteobacteria > Sphingomonadales > Sphingomonadaceae > Sphingomonas > Sphingomonas sp. CCH15-F11. The sequence continues at coordinate 87,224 of NZ_LSKG01000143.1, forward strand.
GTCGATGATGGTGGTGTAGAAGGTGCCGAGTTCGTTGACGTCGCGCAGCTCGTAGACATTGTTCCCGGTGTTGTAGGGGTTCACGCCATAGCGCGCCTGCAGGACGGCGATGTCGAACGCCCCCAGCGTCCCCGACCAGCCATTGTCCAGCCCCGCCGCGGTGAACGGCGTCGGGCCGGCAGGATTGAGCTGCCACGCGTCGTTGTACGACATCGTGGAGTAGACGCCCTGGTTGAGGTCGTAGAGGCCGAGCGTGCCGGTCGCCGAGGTCACGCCCAGCAGGACTTCCGAGCCACCGCCATTGTCATGCGGGTGGGCGAGCCCGTGCGCATGGCCGAATTCGTGAAGGATGACGGCAAAGGAATAGCCGCCCTGCAACAGGCTCTGCTGCTGATCGAAGCTCCACCCCCCGCTCAGGACGTTGAAAACGCCGACGCCCTGGTCGTCGCCGAACGCGGGATCCTGGGGGAAGAAATACGCGCCATATTGTTCGGACTCGGTCTTGAGCAGGCGGAACGTCGCCTGGTTGACGTCCTCGGTGATCTCGTACTTCACGCCCAGGACACGCTCGAATTCCCGGAGCGCGAGCATCACCTGCTGCTTTTCGAAGTCGTTCCAGTCGATGGTCACCATCGGCCCGCCATCGTCACCGGTCTGGCCGAAATTTTCGTCGGAATCGCCGAAATAGACGTAAGCGGTCGGCACGCCGTTGACGTCGACGAACTCGACATTGTTGGCGTTCGCCCAGTTGATCGAATCGAGCGGATCGAACTGGCTGGGGTCGACCTCGCGCACGTCGAGCGTATAGCCGCCGGTCTGATTGGGGTAAGCGAGCGTATCGAGATAATAGTATCCGCTCTCTTCCGGCACGAAGATCAGCCCCGAGCTGAGATCGGTTGGGAAGCTGAGATCGTCGTTGAACGTGACGAGATTGCCGCCCGCGTCATAGAGCGCGAGGATCGTGTCGAGTTCACCGCTCGGAACGGCGTTGGGATTGGTCCGGTAATCGGTCCCCCCCGCCAGATCGAAAAGGTAGACTTTGCCGGCCTCGAGATAGATCTTGTAGGTGTCGGTATCCTGGCTGGTCTCGATGTGACCGAACGTCGTGCCGAGCTCGATTTCCACGGCACCGGCGAAGGTGTCGGGAACCTGGTCGGTCGGCCGCTGAACCCAGATGTCGAGGGTGTAGTCGCCGTCATCGGCGGGATCGAAGGATTGCGCGGTGACGAAATAGGTGCCGCTGGTCGTGGCGGTGAAGGTCAGGAGCGAGGTGATGCCGACGCCGCCATCGTCGTCGAAGCTGATCAACGAGCCGGTGCCGCTGAACAGCGCGAGCAGCGGGTCGGCGAGCGGGTCCTCGCCCGCACCGCGCAGTGCGAAGGAATAGGTCTGGCCGGCCACCAGGGTGAGCGAAAAGACGCCCTGACCATCGGCGGTCAGCGTTCCGCCCAGCGTCGCGTCCGAATCGACCTTGATCGTCGCCGGTACGGTTCCGGGGACGATTCCGGCGATCGTCGCGGGAATGTCGTAATTGCCGTCGCGATTGCCGAACGCCTTGCCCTGGCAGGCCATACAGCCGCAGTTCACCACCGACTGTTCAGCCTTCGCCGCACCCAGTGCTTCGATGTCGAGATACATGAACGACCCTTTCCTGCTAACGCCGGGGCATCGACATCGCCCCCGATGACGACAAAGGATCATGGATCGGCGATGACTTCAAACACTCTTTTGCAGAAGGATCGGGCATGGTTGTATTGACAGGTCTCGCCTGCCTAATGGCTCTGGGCAGCGTCAATATTTCCGATGATGCGATGGCGTCGCGCCGATCGGAGCACGCCGGTCATGTTTCTGAAAAGGACGCTTCATCTCCGCCGCGATCGGGCACACCCCCGAAACGACTGCCCGATTCCGGCGGCAGGACGTTCGAGACGCTGGATGCCTATCTGGAACACCTTCGCACGCATGCCGCACCGATCGACCGGCCGTGGTATCGCGAAGTGCGCCCGGGCGTGTATCAGCTCGAAACAGGAAACTTCAGGCCGCTTGCCGGCGGGGGCAAGCCGCGCCTCTTCACGCGCGCGGAATTGATGCGGCGTTTCGGGTTCACCCGCTGAAGTGCAGGCGCGGCGCGCGTCAGAAGACGGCGTGATCGCCCAGTGCCGCGTCGACCTTTGCCGCGATCAGCCGTGCGTAATGGTCGCGCAGCCGGTCATTGCCGAACGCGGGCGTGGCATCGGCGTCATAGGCGCCCGTTGCCTCGTCGCGCACCAGCATCGATTCGGTCGCGTAATAGCGCCCGATTCGCGCGAGCTCGGCCTTGGCTGCGAGGCGCGTGCTCACGCGCCCGCCCGCGTCGAGCGCGGCGATGACCGCGTCGAGCATCCTGACCGGGACGTGGGTGAAACGCGCAGGCCGTCCCGTCAGTTCGAACAGCATCTCGCCCTGGTCGCGCGGGGTGATCGCGGGACCCGGCCCGCCAATCGGCAGAACGCGATTGATCCGCGCCGGGGCGTCGATGCAATCGGCCAGAAATGTCGCGAGATCGCGGTCGCTGATCGGTTTGCACGCGGTCAGCCGGCCGTCGCCGAAGACCATGAAGGGCTTGCCCCGCCGGACGCGCTCGACCTGACCCGACAGCGATTTGAAGAAGGCGGTCGGGCGGACAATCGTCCAGTCGAGCCCGGACTGCATCAACGCGGCCTCGAAGGCCAGCTTGGCGTGCTGAAAGGCGAGGCGGGGGGTCTGTACGCAGATCGCCGACAGCTGGATCATGCGGCCGATCCCCTCGGCCTGTGCGGCCGCCAATGCCTCGACATGCGCGGCATGGTCGATCGCCCAAGCGTCCGCGGGGACGCCGGTGCGCGACGCAAGGCAGGAGATCAGGACATCGAAGCCGTCCGCGCGAATCGCGTCGCGGGCAAGCGCCCCCGCGCTGGCGGCTTCCGCGATGTGCAGTTGCGCACCGTCGAGCTCGGGGAGCGTCCGGGCGCTGCGCCGGACCGGGCAGACGACGTAATGCCCGCGCGTGACAAGCTCGCGCGCGGTCGCGCGACCGATCGTCCCCGTCGCGCCGAGCAGCAAGACGCGGCGCGCGGGCGGAGCGGGGGCGGGCGGCGTCATATGATCACCCGCGCGTCGCCGTCGGCATCTTGATTATTTGCTGCGCTCGACCTGTTCGAAATCGAGTTCGACCGGGGTGGCGCGACCGAAAATCGACACCGACACCTTGACCTTCGACTTGTCGAAATCGAGCTCTTCGACCAGCCCGTTGAAGCTGGCGAAGGGGCCGTCGAGCACCTTGACCTGATCACCGATCTCGAAATCGACCTTGACCTTCTGCTTCGGCGCGGCGGCGGTCTCTTCCTTCGAATTGAGCATCCGCGTCGCCTCGGCTTCGCTGATCGCCTGGGGCTTGCCCGACGAACCCAGGAAGCCGGTCACCTTCGGCGTGTTCTTGACCAGGTGATAGACGTCGTCGTTCAACTCGAGCTTGGCGAGCACATAGCCCGGCATGAACTTGCGCTCCGACTGGACCTTCTTGCCCCGGCGCACCTCGGTGACGTTCTCGGTCGGCACCTCGATCGCCTCGACGAGCTGGTCGAGCCCCATGCGGGTCGCCTCCGACATGATCGCGTCGCGAACCTTGTTCTCGAAGCCCGAATAAGCGTGGATGATGTACCAGCGTGCCATGTAAAGTTCCGTTGTTTGGGTCGCGATGGGCGCAGTCGGGCTCAGGCCAGCGCCAGCAGGCTCTTGACGATCATGTCGAACGCCGAATCGACCGCAAGGAAGAAGACGCCCAGGATCGTCGCCATGATGACGACCATGACGGCAGTCATGATCGTTTCGCGCCGCGACGGCCACGTGATCTTCGCGCGCTCGGCATTGACCTGGCGAAAAAACTCGGCGGGAGAAGTCTTGGCCACCTTGAAACATCCTGTTGTTGCATCGACCGCTTTTGGCAAAGGTCCGCCGCCCGGTCCTGCTTTCAGGAACCGGCGCCATCCCCCCAACGCTGTCGGATTGGGACCAGTATCTAGCGAAGGACGGCGGCTTTCGCAAGCATGCGCGACAGGTGGTCGGCGACCGGTGGTACGGACCTCGCCAATGGTGCCGCGCCGACCTATCCGTGCTGACACCGGGGCGTGGTCGCGGCGCTGCCGTGACGACATGCGCCCAAACGAGCCGATGGCGGGTCAGGCCGCATATGGCCCGCACCTCCGGCACACTATCAGACTGTATCGACGGCAAAATTGACGGACAGCCGTGACCGGAAAGGGCAATGCGTGGATTGCCCCGACGTTCGGGCTTGTCTATCCGCTTTGCCTCCGCTGGCTGAATACAGGATTGAACGATGACGCGCAGGAGTTTGGGTACGCGGCTCGTCAAGGCGGTGCAGAACCGGCGCGACACCTTTATGGCCCGTTCGGACGTTATCGCGCGCCTGCCGCTGTTTGCGCCCAATTCCGCGCCTGGATCATTACGCCAGCTGACCGACCTCACGCTGCAGGCGTGTGACCAGACCTTTCCCTTTCTGGTGGAGGTGGTGCGGGGTTGCGGCATTACGCCGATCGCGATCGAGGATGCCGAGGCGTTTTGTGCCGATCCGGCGCATCGGGCGATCGCCGACGCGATGAAACCGCTGTTTGACGGCCATGGCAGCGACAAGGCCAATGTCCACCAATATCACCTCGCTTACGGCCGCATCCTGGCCGAGATCGGTGCGGTGCAGGCGATGTTGGAGATCGGCATGGGTACGAACAATGTCGATGTCGCTTCCAACATGGGATCGGAAGGACGGCCGGGCGCGTCGCTCCGCGCGTTTCGCGACTATCTGAAGGACGCCCAGATCTTCGGTGCCGATATCGACCGCGATATTCTGTTCACGGAGGAGCGCATCCGATCGTTCTTCGTCGACCAGACCGATCTGTCGAGCTTCGAACGGCTGGACGCCAGCCTGCCCGACAGCCTTGACCTGATCATCGACGACGGTCTGCATTCGCCCAACGCGAACCTGGCGGTCCTTGGCTATGCGGTGCGCAAGCTTCGCCCCGGCCAGTGGTTCGTGATCGAGGACATTCCCGAGCGCGCGACCGCATTCTGGCAGGGCATCGACCCGATCCTGGCGCGCCTTTTCGAGACGCATCTGATCCGGGTGTCGTCGGGTCTGCTCTATGCCGGGAGGCGCCGACCGGCGGCGTGAGATGCGGCCCGGGTCGGCCTCATCGCCAGACCTTCACCAGGTCGCCGACGTGGCAGGAGTGGAGGGACTCGAACCCCCGGCCCTCGGTTTTGGAGACCGATGCTCTACCAACTGAGCTACACTCCTGTGCAGCGCAGGTCCCTAGCGTTCGCTGCCGGGCAGGGCAAGCGTTTCTCAGGCGGCGGCGCTGGCGGCGTCGCGGCCGGTCGTGAGGCGCCGGGCTTCCTCCACCGGCAGCGGACGGCCGAAATAGTAACCCTGTACCTTGGTGCAGCCCAATGCCTGGACCATGCGGTGCTCGTCCTCGGTCTCGACGCCCTCGGCGGTCGTCGCCATGCCGAGCGACTGGGCGAGCGCGACGACGGCGCGGATGATCGCGATTGCTTCCTTTTCGCCTTTCGACGCCGCCTGGACGAAGGAACGGTCGATCTTGATCGACGTGAAGCGGGTGCGGCTCAGATAGCCAAGCGACGAATAGCCGGTGCCGAAGTCGTCAAGGCTCAGTCGCACCCCAAGATCGAGGATGCGTTCGAGCACCTGGACCGCGCCGGTGCCCTCGCGCATGAAGGCGCTTTCGGTGACTTCGAGCTCAAGGCGCCCCGGCGGCAGGCCAGTGCGCATCAACGTATCCGCGACGACGTTGACGAAACCGGGATTGTGGAGCTGTTCGGCGCTCACGTTGACCGCGACACGGACGGGCTCGCCCCACTTCACCGCTTCGGCACAGGCGGTACGCAGCACCCAGTCGCCGATCGGGGCGATCAGGCGCGCATCTTCGGCCAGCGGTACGAACTTCGCCGGCGAGATCACGCCCATTTCCGGATGGGTCCAGCGCAGCAGCGCTTCGAACCCGGTGAGCGCGCCGGTCCCCGCGTCGACGACCGGCTGATAGGCCAGATGCAATTCGTCGCGGTCCAGCGCGCTGCGAAGCTCGATTTCGAGCACCCGGCGCTCTTCGGCGCGGACATGCAGCTGCGGTTCATAGGTGTGGTAGGCGCCACCGCCCGAATCCTTCGAGCGATAGAGCGCCAGATCGGCCGAACGGATCAGCATTTCCGCCGTCCGCCCGTCGCGCGGCCCGATCGCCACGCCGACGCTGGCACCGATATACATGGTGTGATGGTCGACTTCGTAGGGCTGCGACAGCGTGGTGATGATCGTATGCGCCAGCGCCTCGATCCGCGCGGTGTCGCTGGCGTCGCGGACGACCACCGCGAACTCGTCGCCGCCCAGGCGACCGACCATCTCATTGTCGTTGACCAGCCGCGCCAGCCGCTCGGACACCTGGCCCAGCAGCCGATCGCCAATCGGATGTCCCAGCGAGTCGTTGACCGCCTTGAACCGGTCCAGGTCGATCATCATGAAGGCGCAACGCCCGCCCCAACGTTCGGCATCCGCCATCGCCCGCGCCAGCGTCTCGTTGATCAGGAGGCGGTTCGGAAGCCCCGTGAGCATGTCGAGGCGCGCCATGCGGTTGATCTTGTCCTGGGTCTGGCGCGCTTCGGTGACATCGGAGCCGACCCCGCGAAAGCCGATGAACATGCCGCGATCGTCATATTTCGGGCTGGCGGCCATTTCCCACCACCGTTCCTCGCCATTGACGTCGACCGGCAGCAGCAGGTCGCGAAAAGCCTCGCGGCCCTTCAGCTTCTCTGCAAGGACGCGCAGTCCCGCCGGCACGTCGCCGCTGTGCCAGGCCGGACCGGCGAGCACTTCGAGAAAGGGCCGGTCGTTGATCGTCGTTGGATCGACGCCGATCGACTGCGCAAAGCGGGGCGACGCGCGCACCACCCGCCGCTGTGCGTCGATCTCCCACAGCCAGTCCGCGCCCGAATCCTCGAACTCGCGCAGCAGCATGCTGACGGTCTCGTCGCGCTCGGCCAGTGCGATCTGACTGGCACGCAGCATGACGAGCGCCTTGCCCCGGGTGAAGCAGGCCAGCAGCAGCAGTCCCGTGAAAAGCAGTGAAAGCGACGCGCCGATCGCCGAACCGCCGAGGTAGATCATTGCCGATGCCGCGCCGCCGGTCACGAGCAGAAAGGTCAACCCGGCGAGCGGGAGCGATGCCATCGAAATCGCGACGCCGACCATGAGCACGCCCAGGATGAGGCAGACGCCGAACTGCTGCTGGGGGATGGCACCGGCCGCGAACAAGAGGGGAGGGACGCTCCAAACCGCTGCCAGGGCGACGCCTTCAAGGACGGTGTCGCGGATCTCCGACGCGCTGGCGATATAGGAAACGGCCGCTTTTCGCGCCAATCGCCGAAACACGATGGCCAGCGCCACCGACGCCACCGTCGCGCCCCAGCTCATCAGTTGCCAGGCCGGAACATCCGGCCGGAAGAGCAGGATCATCAATGCCGCGCAGATCAGGTTGGCGCCGCCGGTAAACAACGCCAACTGCCGTGCCGCATTGAGCTGTGCCGCACGCATCGCGCCCCAGTTCGCGCCCTCTGCAGAGTCGCGCAGCCCCAAAAGCGCGCCGTTATCGATGCGCGGCTCGGACAAAAGGGGGCGTTGCGGCTTGCTCACCGCGCCACGCTTACCAGCCGATGGTTAGCGAGCCGTTTCGCTTGAGATCAAATTCGATCAAATTACGCGAGAGGCCGTTGGCGGTCAGGCGGCCAGGTCGTACGGCTTGATCTCGCCGGCAAGATAGAGGTTGCGGGCCTTGGCGCGGCTGAGCTTGCCCGAACTGGTACGCGGCAGCGTGCGCGGCGGCACCAGTTCGACGACGCAGTTCATCCCCGTCACCGAGCGCACCCGCTCGCGAATCTCGTCGCGCAACCGCAGCCGCTCGGCCTCGTCCGACGTGCGGCACTGCACCAGCACTGCGGGGGTCTCCTCGCCGCCCGGGGTGGTGATCGCGAAGGCGGCAATGTCGCCGGCCTTGAACCCCGGCAATTGCTCCACGGCCCACTCGATGTCCTGTGGCCAGTGGTTCTTGCCGTTGATGATGATCATGTCCTTGGCGCGGCCGACGATGTAGATGTAGCCGTCCGACATGTACCCCATGTCGCCGGTATCGAGCCAACCGTCGGACATGCATGCGGCGGTCGCCTCCAGGTCCCGGAAATAGCCCTCCATCACCGACGTGCCGCGGCACCACACCTTGCCGATCGCCTTGTCAGGGAGCGGCGTGCCGTCCTCCTCGCGGATCTGGATTTCCATGTCGCGCACGGGCTTGCCGCAATTGACGATGGCGCGGAACCGCTGCGGACGATCGGCGCGCGCGACGCCGCCCGACAGCTGGGTTTCCTCGACCAGCTCGACGACGATGCCTTCGCCCGGCGGCATGATCGATACTGCCAGCGTCGCCTCCGCCAGACCATAGCTGGGCAGGAAGGCCGACGCCTTGAACCCCGCTTCGGCGAATACGTCGACGAAGCTCTGCATGACGTCCGGGCGGATCATGTCGGCACCGTTGCCGGCCAGCCGCCAGCGCGACAGGTCGAACCGGTCGGCGGCGCGCGTCTGGCTGGAGATGCGGCGCGCGCAGATGTCGAAGCCGAAGGTCGGCGAATAGCTGATCGACGTGCCTGGATTGCGGGTGATCAGGTCGAGCCAGGCGAGCGGCCGCCGCGCGAAATCCTCGGTCTTCAGGTAGTCGGTCGACACCTGATTGGCGATCGGCGACAGGAAGCAGCCGACCAGCCCCATATCGTGATACCACGGCAGCCACGAGATGCAGCGGTCGCGCGGTTCGAGCTGCATGCCGTGCGCGTGTGCCGCCAGGTTGTTGAGCAGCGCGCGATGGGTGATCACCACACCATGCGGAAAGCGCGTCGATCCGCTGGAATATTGCAGATAGGCGATATCGTCCGGACCGGCCTGGGGCAGCTCGGCTGCCGGGGCCTGGCGGCGCGCGAACGAATCCCAGTCGACGCCCTCGACCCCGCACTGGCGTGCAGCATCCCCGGCCATCGCCGCCAGCGATTCGGGATAGAACAGAAATTTGGGGTCGCAGCTGTTCAGCTGGACCGAAAGCTGGTCGACATAGGCATCGCGCCCGCCGAAACTGGTTGGCAGCGGCAGCGGCACGGGCCACGCGCCGGCATAGACGACGCCGAAGAACAGGCTGGCGAAATCGGCACCCGTCTCGGCGACCAGCGCGATGCGATCGCCCGGGACGACGCCTGCGGCGATCAGGCGCTGCGCCTGATCGATGGCATCCCGGCGCAGCTCGGAAAACGAATAGGCACGCGCCAGCTGGCCGCGCGCATCGTGGAAATTGAGGCCGCGCCGTCCGCGGGCGGCATAGTCGAGCGCTTCGCCCAGCGTCGCGAAATCCGCGAAGCGACGGGGCAGATCGTCTTCCAATGCAGTCGGGACCTGCGTTTGCGTGTCGACCGCCTTAACCGGTTCTTGCGAAATCTGTGCTGTCATCAAGTCCAACTCGCGCCCTTCGCTGCCGGTCCGTCGGCGGCGCGATGTCGCGCGCACCTCGGCCAGACTGATTATCGACCCCTAGAATCGGTGCGCACTGTGGCATAATCATGGCGCATGACGCGGCGTCCATCCAAGTCGCCCGGTCGGGCACCGCCGATCGACGCGCCGACGCTTGATCGCCTCGCACTGCGCTATGTCGAACGCTACGCCACGACACGCGCGAAGCTGGTGGCCTATCTTGATCGCAAGCTCGCCGAGCGTGGCTGGGCGGACGCGCGCCCGGACCCGGTCGCGCTCGCGGATCGGCTCGCCGACCTCGGCTATGTCGACGACCGTGCCTATGGCGAGGCCAAGGCGACGGCGATGGCCCGACGCGGCCTGGGCGCGCGCCGCGTCGACGCGGCGCTGTGGCACGCGGGCGTGCGCGGCGAGGATGCGGAGGACATTGCCCCCGTCATCGCCGGGCAGGCGGTGGAAAGCGCGCTGCGCTTTGCGCGCCGCCGGCGCTTTGGTCCCTTTGCCGACGCCCGGGCCGAAGGCGCGGTGCGCGAGCGCCAGTTCGCTGCCATGCTTCGGGCGGGACATGCACCGGAAATCATTGGCCGAATCCTCCGGATGGCACCGGGAGAGGACACGCAGACCCTGTTCGGGACAGAATAGCCGAAAGAAACTTTTGTTACGGCCAACGCTCGTGTTAGAAAGCGTCCCCGGGGGAAGGTGGACTATGCGTGCTGAGACAACGCGCGCATCGGATCGATATATCGACGATGCGTCCGACATTGCGGTTTCCAATGCTGCCGAAGAAGCAGATGAAATGCTCGTCAGCGGTTCGGTCAAGTGGTTCGATGTCGCGCGCGGCTTCGGCTTCATCGTTGCAGATGATGCGGGCATCGGGGACATTCTGGTTCATTTCTCGGTCCTTGAAGAACATAAGCGCCGCAGCCTGCCCGAGGGCGCGCGGATCACCTGCCGCGCGGTGCGGCGCCAGCGCGGCTTTCAGGCGCGCGCGATTGTCGACATCGACACATCGACCGCGGTCGAATCGCTGCGCGCGCGCCCCAGCGACCGTGCGGAGCGGTTGCAGTTGCTGGACGTCGCCGGCCCGTTCGAGCCGGTCAAGGTCAAGTGGTTCAATCGCCTGAAGGGCTATGGCTTCCTGGTTCGCGACGGCCGGCCGGGCGACATTTTCGTGCATATGGAAACATTGCGCGTCGCCGGCATCGAGCATGTCGAACCCGACCAGTCCGTCGAGGCGCGGATTACCGACGGCGAAAAGGGCCCGCTCGCGGTCGCGGTTCGCCAGCCCGGCTGATCGCGTCCATGCGCGTGCCAGCTCTCGCCTTGCTGCTCGCCGCGTGCGGGCTTCCCGGATGCAATGGCGGCAGCGCCGACCGGACGCTGACCGCGGCCGAGGAAGCAGCGGGGTTGGTCCTGGTCTCGATCGAGACGCGCGCCGGCGCCACGCAGTGGTTCAAGGTCGAAACCGCCAGCACCATACCCCAGCAACAGCGCGGCCTGATGTTCCGTCGCGACATTCCCGAAAATGGCGGGATGCTCTTCTATCCCTATCCCCCGGACGGCAGCGGCCCGCGCGAGGCGAGCTTCTGGATGAAGAACACCCCGACCTCGCTCGACATCATCTATATCCGCCCCGACGGGACGATCGCGCGGATCGCGGCGGGCACCACGCCCTTTTCCGAAGATCAGATCCCTTCGGGCGAGCCCGTGTCGGCCGTCCTCGAGCTTCGCGCCGGCCGCGCCGCCGCGCTGGGAATCGCACCGGGCGATCGGGTGCGCTTCGAGGGGTTCGACGCCCCGGCAGGTTAGCGCGCCGGCGGTCGATCGCATCGGCGGTTGTCGTCGCCGGGCCAAGCAGCTATCGGGCGCATATGGGTATCCTGTCGTCGATCTTCACCTGGTGGAACGGTGCCACCATCGGCACCACGCTGGCGCTGCGCGGCATGCGCAAGGTCGGCGTCGACCCGCTCGGCAACCGATATTTCCAGGGCGGGATGGACACCAACGGCCAGCCGCGCCGCTGGGTGATCTACAAGGGCGCGAACGACCCCAGCCGGGTGCCGCCCGCCTGGTTCAGCTGGCTGCATCACCAGATCGAGGGCGTTCCCGACGACGCACTGCCGCCGCCGCGGGCGTGGCAACAGCTTCCCGTCCCCAACCTGACCGGCACGCCGGCGGCGTACCGTCCGCCCGGCGCGCTCGACCGCGGCGGCCACCGTCATGCCGCCGCCGGCGATTATGAGGCGTGGACGCCCGACGCGTGACCGCGCGTCGTGTCCTTATCGGCGTCGTGATCGCGGGCGTGCTCGCGGCGGCGGCGTGGTTCGGTTATCGCGGCTTTGTCGCAAGCACGACCCGGAAGCCGGTCTCCAGCACGATCGCGATCGCGGTTCCGGAGGCGACGGTGGACAGCGACGTGGTGACCGTCGACGACGGCGCCGCCGCCAGCGTTCCGGGGGCCACGCCGATGGCCGATCGCGTGGCGGTGATCGGCGTACTCAACAAGCGCAATGGCGAAACCCGCGAGTTCCGGCTGAAGCCCGGACAGAGCGCGCGCTTCGGTGACGCGATCGTCCGGCTGCGCGCATGCGAGCGCACCGCGCCGTGGGAGGCCGAACAGCTGACCGGCGCGTTCGTCCAGCTGATCGTGCGCCAGTCGGACAACAGCGCCGGTCGCGCCTTCTCGGGCTGGGTCTTCGCCGAACGCCCCGCGCTCAACGTCGTGCGCCACGCGGTCTACGACGTCTGGCCCAAAAGCTGTGCGATGACCTTTCCGGCGACCGGGCCCGATACGGTGGCGGCGGGCAGTGCGCCCAGCCCGGCATCCGGCCCCAGACGGTCGAGCGCCGACCAGTCCCCCTCGACCGAAGGCGCGCCGACGGCGACGCCACCGGCGGTCGCGCCGAGCGAGGCACCGAGCAACGCCATATAGTCGGCGCGCGCGACCTCGATCGTTCCCATTGAGGCAAGGTGATCGGTCTGGAACTGGCAGTCGAGCAGCGTGAAGCCGCCGATCCGCAGCCGTGCGACCAGCCAGGCGAGCGCCACCTTTGAGGCATCGCGCGCGCGGCTGACCATGCTCTCACCGAAAAAGGCCCGGCCGAGCGCCAGTCCATACAGCCCGCCGACCAGCCGGTCGCCGTCCCAGCATTCCACCGAATGCGCGAAGCCCAGCGCGTGGAGCCGAAGGAAGACTCGCTCGATCGGGCCGTTGATCCAGGTATCGGGCCGGTCGGGCGCGGCCTCGGCGCACAGGCGGATGACGTCGGCGAACGCGGCGTCGGCGGTGACGCGATAGCGATCGGCGGCGATCGTCTTGCGCAACGATCGCGACAGGTGAAAACGGTCGATGGGCAGGATGCCGCGCAGCTTGGGCTCGACCCAGTAGACGCTCTGTGCCGCGCGATGATCGGCCATGGGGAAAACGCCCATCGCATAGGCCTTGAGCACCATGCCGGGGTCGAGCTCGTTCAGGCCCGACATCGCGTCATTTTTCCTGGACCAACAGTTGCTCGATCCGCTGCCACAGCGCGGCGAATGCCTGGGCCGGCTTGCTGCGCGGCGCGGTCGATCCCACCGGCTTGCCGGTCGCTGCCATCGCCTCGATCGCGCTGGCGGCGGGAATGACCGGCCAGTCTGGGTGCCGCGCGATCGCCTCGCCATGCAGGCGGCGGCGGCGATCGACCATCGAATGCACGGGCAGAACCCTTAGCTTCTTCGCCCCGATGCGATCGAGATGCGCGCTCACTTCGCCAAAGGCGCGCGTGGACAGCGTCGACGGGATCACGGGCACGACGATGAGGTCGGCGGCGCGCATCACCTGTTCGCTCGTTTCGGTCAGTCCCGGCGGGCAATCGAGCAGCACATGGTCATGGCTCTGGCCCAGATCGCCGAGCAGCTTGGCCAGCCGCTTCTTCTTGTCGAGCTGGTGGAAAACGATGTCGAGTCCGCGCAGCGAGGTATCGGCGGCGATCAGGTCGATCCGCTCGAACGCCGTCGGACGAATCAGCTTGGCGACCTCGACGTCCTTCGTGAACACCGCCTGCGCCTGGTCCTTGGCGCGCTTTTCGGGGGCGAGCAGAAAGCTGCTCGCGGCCTGGGGATCGAGATCCCATACCAGCGTTCGCCGCGCCGACAGCATCGCCGCGCACCACGCCAGATTGACGGTCAGCGTGGTTTTTCCGACGCCTCCCTTCAGGCTGTAGATCGCGATCGTCGCCATGCCGCGTCCTGTTCCTTTCGAGCCATGTTCGCCCGACTATCCCGCCTGATGCGGGCGAAGTCGAGACGCATCGGGATCATGCGGTCGATAAAAAGGGGCCGGCGGCATGTGCCACCGGCCCCCGATCGAAAGGAAATCGGGCGATCGCGCGATCAGAGGTGACAGCTCAGCGTACCGCCGCCCGGCTTGGTAAGAGTGACGTTCTTTTCGTCGCCCTTCAGCGTGTAATCGCTGCCGGTATAGGGATCGCCGGCATTTTCCGCGCGCAACTGGGTCGGCAGGCCGTCCTTCGTGTCCAGGCGGATATTGGCGAGCTTGTCGCCATTGAAGAAGTCGACGTACAGCAGGCTGTTGTCCTCACAGCGGAAGCTGACGCTGGCGCGGATCGACGGCGGCAGCTCGACCGGGCCCTTCTTGGCCTTTTCGGCGGCGAGCGGATCGGGCGCGCGCGAGTCCACGACTTCCGGTTCGGGCTCACCGCAGGCGGTGAGGGCGAGGGCAACAGAGGCGGTTGCCAGCGACAGAAGGAGCTTTTTCATCGCCCCAAGCCTTCGCTGATGCAGCAGGGCGCGTCAAGATGGCAGTTGGCAGGTTCAGCGGCGTTGTCGTAGCGTCAGCCGGGTCGAACTTGGCGCACTGCAGCAAGATTGTCCCAGCTGGCGGCGGCTAGCGTTCGATCCGGGTGACATGCCCCATCTTGCGCCCCGGGCGGGCCTCATGCTTGCCATAGAGATGCAGATGCGCGTCATCCTGCGCGATCAGGTCCGGCCAGCGCGTCACCTGATCCCCGATCAGGTTCTCCATCCGCACCGCTCGGGCGGTCAGCCCCGTCGGCCCGAGCGGCAGGCCGCAGATCGCGCGGACATGGTTTTCGAACTGGCTGGTCTGCGCGCCCTCGATTGTCCAGTGGCCGCTATTGTGGACGCGCGGCGCCATTTCGTTGAACACCGGCCCGGTGTCGGTGGCGAAGAACTCGAGCGTCAGCACGCCGATATAGTCGAGCCGCTCGGCCACCCGGCCGGCCAGCGCAGCGGCTTCGGTCCACTGGCTTGCGACCATCGCCGGGGCGGGGAGGGCGGAACTGGCAAGAATGCCATCGGCATGCACATTGACCGGCGGCGGGTAGCCCATGATCGCCCCGTCGGCACCGCGGGCCAGCACGATCGAAAATTCGTGGGCGAACCGCACGAACCCCTCGAGGATCGCCGGCGCGGCACCGATCGCGGCCCATGCCGCATCGGCGTCGGCGGGGGTGTGCAGCCGGGCCTGCCCCTTGCCGTCATAGCCGAACCGCGTCGTCTTGAGGATCGCGGGGCAACCGATCGCGGCGATCGCCGCATCCAGCCCGGCGCGGCTGTCGACCTCGCGCCAGGGAGCCGCGCGCCCGCCCAGATCCTCGACAAAGCGCTTTTCCGCGGTCCGGTCCTGGGCGACGCGCAACGCCGCGACCGACGGGCGTACCGGCACGGTTGCGGCAATCGCCGCGATCGGATCGGCGGCGATGTTCTCGAACTCATAGGTGACGACATCGACTGCCTCGGCAAAGGCGGCGAGCGCGTCGGGATCGTCATAGGCGGCGCGGGTGAACGCGAAGCAGACATCGTTGGCCGGCCCGCTCTCGGGTGCCAGGATGTGGGTGCGATAGCCGAGCTGAACCGCCGCCACGCCGATCATCCGGCCCAGCTGGCCGGCACCGATGATCCCGATCGTCGATCCGGGGGGCAGCAGGCCGGGCGTCGTCATTGCGGGTCGATCACCACATCTTCGGTCTGGCGCGCGCGCCATGCCACCAGTCGCTCGCCAAGCGCCGCGTCGTGCGTCGCCAGGATCGCTGCCGCCAGCAACCCGGCATTGGTCGCGCCCGCCTTGCCGATCGCCAGCGTGCCCACGGGGATGCCGCCGGGCATCTGGACGATCGACAACAGGCTGTCCATGCCGCTCAGTGCCTTGGATTCGACGGGTACGCCCAGCACCGGCAGGTGCGTCATCGCCGCCGCCATGCCGGGCAGGTGCGCGGCACCGCCGGCGCCGGCGATGATGACCTTCAGCCCGCGCCCGGCCGCCTGTTCGGCATAGTCGACCAGCCGTTTCGGCGTGCGATGGGCGGAGACGACCTTGACCTCGTGCGCGACGCCCAGTTCGCTGAGCGCGTCGGCGGCATGGCGCATCGTCTCCCAATCGGAAGTGCTGCCCATGATGATGCCGACCAATGGTGTCATGCCCAAGTCCCGGAGCCCGAATTCAGGAAGCGCAGCCTCTAGAGCGCGTCGGGGGGTGGGGCAAGGACGGATGCCGCCGCGCCGATCGCGCGGGTCATGCGCAGCAACGGGACCGGCTCGCCGCCGCGATGCTCCGTCACGGCTTCGACCGGCCGGTATCCTGCGGCGCGATAGAGCGGCACGCCGGCCATCGTCGCCATCAGCTCGGCCCGGGTGAAGCCTTCGCCGGCCGCCGCGCGCTCGCAGGCAGCCAGGATCATGCGTCCGACGCCGCGCCGGGCATGGCGGGGATCGGTGTACATCGCCCGGATGCGCGCAGCGTCGGTCGCGGGGTCGAGCAGACGCGGCTCGCGCAGCGTCGTGCTGGCATCGCTGCCGTACAGGGTGGCGCGCCGGCTCCATCCGCCGCATCCGGCCAGGTCGCCGGCGGCTTCCACCACGAAATAGGTGCCGTCGGCGATGAGCTGGCTATCGAGCCCCATCACCGCGCGGCTCGCCTCGATCTGGGCCGGGGTCAGGAAATCGCGCTGCAGCGTGGCGATTGCCCGCGCCATCAGCCCGCGCAGCGCGTCGAGGTCATTCGCGCGCGCGGGGCGCAGCGCGAGCATGCCGTTACCGCTCGTTCAGATAATAGCGGTCGGTCGCGCCCAGCTGATCGTCCAGTTTATAGACAATCGGCTGGCCGGTGGGGATTTCCAGACCCGTGATGTCGGCGTCGGAGATGCCCGAGAGATGCTTGACCAGCGCGCGCAGCGAATTGCCGTGGGCGGATATGACGACGCGCTTGCCCGCGCGCAGTTCGGGCGCGATCCGCGCTTCCCAATAGGGCAGAACGCGCGCAATCGTGTCCTTCAGGCTCTCGGTCGCCGGGACCGCGATGCCGGCATAGCGCCGATCGTTCGAGAGATCGAACGCGCCGCCCGGTTCCATCGGCGGTGGCGGCACGTCGAAGCTGCGCCGCCAAACATGCACCTGTTCCTCACCGTGCTTCGCCGCGGTTTCGGCCTTGTTGAGCCCGGTCAGCCCGCCGTAATGGCGCTCATTGAGCCGCCAGTCCTTCTCGACCGGCAGCCACAGCCGCCCCATTTCCTCCAGCACCAGGTTGAGCGTGCGGATCGCGCGCGACTGGAGACTGGTAAAGCACAGATCGAAATCGAGGCCCTTTTCCGCGAGCAGTTGCCCGGCCGCGCGCGCCTCCGCGACGCCCTGGTCAGTCAGGTCGACATCCCACCAGCCGGTGAAGCGGTTTTCTAGGTTCCACGCCGACTGGCCGTGGCGGATCAGGACGAGCTGGGGCATGACGGGGGCCTTTTCGAGCGGAGTTGTCTCGACGCTCCCTAAACGCTGAAACGGGAAGGACAAGGTTTTGCCTCATCCTCCCCGTTTCAACAGGTCTATGTCGCCGGACTTAGAAGCGGATGCGTCCGCCGGCGTAGAAGCGGCGGCCGAACACGTCATAGACGCCCGCGGCCGTGTCGGTGCCGGTCACGTTGAACACCGACCCCGACAGGATGTTCGGCGCGTCATTGTCGAGCACATTGTCGACGCCGACATAGAACTCATACGTCTTCGCCGCCGTCCAGCTCAACTGGGTGTCGAGATAGAATTGCGCCGGAACCGTGATGTCCTCGGCTTCCAGCCCATAGGCCTCGAGCGTCAGGTCGTCCTCGGCCGAGCGGCCGATATAGGTGCCGGTCACGTTCCAGCGGAAATCATCGTCGGCATAGTTGAAGGATGCGGTGAAGCGGTCCTTGGCCGAACCGATTTCGCCGGCAAAGTCGTCACGCTGACCTCCTTCGAGCGGGATGACATAACCCTTGAGCAGGTGGGTATAGGCGACGCGCAGGCCGATCGTGCCGGTATCCGACAGCACCCGCACCGGGGTGTTCCAGGTCACGACCGCGTCGATGCCCTCGGTCGCCGCCGACCCACCGTTGATGAGCGGCGCGTCGATGAACTCGAGCGACCCCGCGCTGTTCGATGCGGTCGGCGTCGCGCGGCGCTGGATGAGGTCGCAGAAGTCCTGGTCGCCGGCTTCATAGCATTGCGCGAGCGTGAACTGGCGCGGGGCCGAGGTGATGTAATCCTCGACGTCGATGTTGAAGTAATCGACCGACAGGCTCAGCCGCTCGAAAATGCCGCCCAGCTGGCGCGGTGCCAGCACTGCGCCGAAGGTGTAGGAGCGCGACTTTTCCTCGTTCAGGTCGGGATTGCCGCTGTTGAAGCCGCTGATCCCCTGGACGTCGGGCTGGGTGAGCGTGAAGGTGCCGTTGGCCGCGATGTTGGCCAGCACGCCCGGGGCCGCGCGGCAATTGTCGCCGATCGTGCCGCCGCCGGTCGCACCGATGCCCTCGCACGGATCCTGAAGACCGGTGGGGAAGGTCTGCGACGGACCGGTGAACAGCTCGCCGATGTTCGGCGCACGCACCGAACGCGCATAGGTGCCGCGCACGCGCAGGCCGTCAAACGGCTCCCAGTCGCCGCCGACATTCCAGGTATAGACCGTGCCGACCGTCGAATAGTCGGAGATTCGGCCCGCCGCGGTCAGGTTGAGCGACTTGAAGAACGGGGTGTCGGCCAGCACCGGAATGCGCAGCTCGCCAAAGACTTCGCGCACGTCGAACGAACCCGCCGTGTCGGGAATGGCGTTGCCGCCGTTCAGCCCGGCATTGGTCAGCGCATCGTTGTTCTCGGCGCTAGATTCCTTGCGATATTCTGCACCGACCGCGACGCCCAGCGGGCCGGCGGGCAGGTCGAACAGCTCACCCGACAGGCTGCCCTGGATCTGCTGCTGGGTGATGCGCGTCTGGAACGACTGAGGCGCCTGGACATATTGCGCGGCCTCTGGCGTGATCGATCCGGCGCCGAAGACGTTGATCGGCACGCAGCCCTGGGCCCGCGCGGTCGCGCTGGCGCAGACGGCGTCGGTGGTCGATCCGTTGTTGTTCAGGTCGTTGACGTCGGGGATCGCCGCCAGCGCGTTGGCGAAGTTGAGCACGTTCACCTGGCCGTTCGAAATCTGCGATTCCGACGTGCGGCCATAATTATAAAACACGTCCCAGCGGAACCGGTTGTCGAACAGGTCGCCTTCCAGGCCGACGACGAAGCGATAAAAGTCGCGCGACGTGCTGCCGTTGCGGGTGCCGATATCGCTCAGCCGGCGGGCGAAGGAAATGTCGCGCAGGCCGTCGCCATCCTCGTCCTGGGCGGCCGCCGCAATCGCGCCGGGCACCAGCGGGTTGAGCACCGCCACGCCGTTCACGAACGTCTCGATCGGCACCAGGCCGCCGGAGGCGGGGAAGATGTTTTCCGATCCCAGCGCGAACGGCTCGATCTCGCGCGACGAGCTGGTGTTGTTGAACGTGCCTTCGGCATAAACGCGGACGCTGTCGGTCACGTCATAATGCGCGCGTCCGGCGAACAGATAGCGTTCGACCGGCACCGCGATGGTGCGGAAGAACTGGCGGTTGAAACCGTTGACGTTGGTGTTGAACCCGGTCTGCAGATTGCCCTCCGGGTCATAGGTGAAGGACTGACCCCCGGCGGTGAAGCGGCCCTGCGGCGCGAAACCGGACAGGAACGGCTCCAGCGGCGTGCCATAATCGGCGGGGTTCTCGCCCGTCGCCAGGAAGGTGTCGATATCGTCGAGCACGGTGTTGCGGCGACGGCGCGACAGCAGGCCGCCTTCGTTCGAATAGCCGGCGTGCAGCATGATGTTGCCGCGGCCATCGGCCAGGTTCGCGCCAAAGGTGATGTTCGCCTGATAGCGCGGGTCATCGCCGCGTTCGGTGATGCCATATTGCGCGTTGGCTTCCAGCCCTTCGAAATTGTCGCGGTAGATGAAGTTGACCACACCCGCGACCGCGTCTGAGCCATAGATTGACGACGAACCGCCGGTCAGCGTGTCGACGCTTTGCAGGAACTGGGTCGGGATGACGTTGGTGTCGACGGTCGCCGATCCCGGCACGCCGGAAACGACGCGGCGGCCGTTGATCAGGACCAGCGTGCGCGCGGTGCCCAGGTTGCGCAGGTCGATGCTGGCGACGCCCGTGCCCGACGTCAGGAACGCGGTGTTGGTGCGTGCAAAGGTCGGCGCGCCGAACACCGGATTTTCGAGCAGTAGTTCCTGGACATTGGTGATGCCCGAATCGGTGATCTGCTGGATGGTCGTCGTCTGCACCGGCGCGATCGACGTGGCGTTGGGCGATACAATGCGCGAACCGGTCACGACGATCGCTTCGTCGCGCTGGTCCTGATCCGTCTGGGTCTCGGGCGTTTCGGCCTGCGGTTCGGCGGGGGCGGCGGGCGTCTGCTGCGCGTGGGCGGGAACGGCGATCAGCGACATGGACAGCGCCACGGCGGCGCAACCGGCCATCAGGCCGGCGTTACGCGAATACAACATTTTCTACTTCCTTACGCTACGCAACACATACACGGTCGCCGCCGATCACCCGGCATTGACCCCCGCGCCGGCGATACGCGCCGGTTCGGGATGCGCGGCAGAAAGCAGGGATGCGCCCCCGACAAAAGCGTCAATCGACATGCGCGCGCACGGAAACCGCCGCGACTGTGGCTCTGCGGCAACAGTCGTCGGGATGAGGGCTTACAGGTCGTCGATCATCCCGGCCAGCGTGTCGAGGCAGGCGTGCGCGAGCAGCTTGCACCGGTCGGGCGACCAGCCGAATTCGGGGTCGGGCGCGGGATCATGATCCTTGAACGGCATTTCCAGCGTCATCGCGACCGCGCCGAATCGCTCGGCCAGCTGGTTGGTCGACATCGCCAGATTGGCCTTGCCCGGCTTGGCCTTTTCATAGCCGCGCTGCGTCTGGAACAGCGGCGTCGTGGCCTCCAGCGCGTGGGCGAACCGGTTGAATTTCGTACCCAGCGCATCGGTCCAGCCTGGAATCCCCTCAAACCCGGCCAGGAAGTTGGCGGGGATCGCTTCGTCGCCATGCACGTCCATCGCGAAGTCGACGCCGGTCGCGTCCATCGCCGCCAGCACGCACAGCACTTCCGGGCTGCGTTCGGCGGTGGGGGCGTGCCATTCGCGGTTGAGGTTGACGCCGGCGGCGTTGGTGCGCAGGTGCCCGCGCCGCGACCCGTCGGGGTTCATGTTGGGCACGATGTGCAGCGTCGCCGCCGCGCGCAGCCTTGCCGCGGTCGCATCCTTCGCGTCGGTCAGCTTCTCGAGCGCGCCCTCCATCCACCATTCGGCCATGCTCTCGCCGGGATGCTGGCGGCCATAGAGCCAGACCTGCTTCGCACCGGTACCGAGTTCGAGGCAATCGATCGGCTGCCCGTCGAGCGAACGGCCGAGCGTGCGGTGGCGGACGCCTTCGCGCGCGCCGATCCGCGCGATCAGGTCGTGATGACGTTCCATCGCATAGGGCGCAAAATAGGCGAACCAGGCGACGTCGCCGCTGAACTGATGGGTGAATGACAGGACTCCGCCGGCATAATCGGTGTCGGTCATCCGCCAGTGCGCACGATCGGTGCTCATCCGCGCGCGATAGCCAGGCCAGCCGAACGCATAGGCCGCGCCGCCCGCATTCAGGATCCGGAAGGTCAGCGTGCGCCCGCGCGCGCCGGCGGCGCGGAAATGGAACCATTGATAGAAATCGGACTGATGATCGGGCACGATCTCAAGGTCGATGCGGTCGCCCTCGATCGCGACCAGGCGAATATTGCCGCTGTCGAACGCGGCATTGATATCGATGCTCATTTGACCGTGATAGTGATGCCGGACTCGCCGGGAAAGTCCCTGAACAGCGCGGATGCGACCTTTTGTGCCTGGGCGACCGGCTGCGCATCGTCGGTGCGGGCGATCGCCTGGGCCGTGGCCTTGCCGTCCCAGATCACCGTCGCGTCCCCTTGACGCCGCAACTGCACGACGATGTCGGTCGCCAGCACCTCGCGCGTGCCGCCGCCGATGCCGAAACCGACGCCGCCGCCCAGCCCGACCCCGCCGCCGCGCCGGCCGCCGCTGATCCCGCCGCCACCGACGCCGATCGACACCGGCGCGGGCTTTTCCACCGTGCCGACCGGGCGGCGCTGGAACCCGACCGCGGCGACATAGTCGGCGGTGCGCGGGTCGGCCGCGGCGGCAAAGCCTAGCCGCGCCATTTCCGCCTGCACCGCATCGGCATAAGTGCGATATTCCGGCCCGGTGGCAAGCTGGCCGCCGACTGGCTCGACCGCGACGGTGCCCGCGGGAATCGCGCCGCCCAGATGATAGCGGGTGACGTCGACCGGCCCGGCGCGCGGCGTTGTGGCGCATCCCGCCACAAGGATCGTCGCCGCCAGCGCGGTCATCGGAAGGAGGGAGCGGGTACGGAACATGGCCAGTCTCCTGTCGCGGGCAACGAACCGCCCGCCGCACCCGCTATGCGACAGAAATCGGGCGACGGCCAGCATCGCCAGGGGGACGCGCGCGGCTTGACTTGCGCGCGGTCAATCGTTAGGCGGCACGCTCTTTCCGGGCCACCCCGGAACCCCGACACCTATTGAAAGCCAAGCGAGCCGGTCATGAAGATCGTCAATTCCCTCAAGTCGCTCAAGGGGCGGCACCGTGACAATCGCGTGATTCGCCGTCGCGGCCGCATCTATGTGATCAACAAGACCAATCGCCGGTTCAAGGCCCGCCAGGGCTGAACCACGATCGGTCGCGCTGAACCGGCCTGCCTCTCCCTGACCGGAGACGCGGGCCGTTTGCGTTAGTTCGCCCCAATATTGCCGAGCAGCGCATGGCATCGCCCCGGATCTCCGCCGTCATCTTCGATATCGGCAACGTCCTGTTCCGCTGGCACCCGCGCTTCCTCTATGAACGGCTGATCGCCGACCCGGCCGCGCTTGACGCCTTCGTGCGCGATGTCGTGAACGAGGAATGGCATTTCCAGCACGACGCCGGCCGGCCGTTCGCGGAAACCTCCGCCGAGCGGATCGCACAGTTTCCCGAACATGCCGATCTGATCGCCGCCTGGGGCCCGCGCTTCAACGAAAGCCTGCCCGGCCCGGTCGACGGGATGGTCGAGATCGTCGAGCAATTGGACGCGGCGCAAGTGCCGCTGTTCGCGATCACCAACTTCTCCGCCGAGTTCTGGCCCCCGTTCCGCGCGACCCAGGCGGCCCTGTTCGACCGTTTCCGCGACATCGTCGTGTCGGGCGAGGAGCGACTGGTGAAGCCCGACCCCGCCATCTACCGCCTCGCGCTCGCCCGCTTCGGGCTGCGCGCGGAAGAAGCGATGTTCATCGACGACAACCCCGCCAATGTCGCGGCGGCGGCGGCACTCGGCATCCACGCCATCCGGTTCGAGGCGGCGGCGGGGGTGCGGGCGGAACTGCGGCGGCTCGGGCTGCTCGGCTGAAGGCGACCGGCAGGGATCAACCCCGGCTGACGAACCTCAGCCGACAGAACCGATCCGCGACAAGAAATCGCTATTGCAAATCGATCGCATTAAATTAGGGAGCATCCATCGTTCATTCAGCCGGCCGGTGTCGATGCGCATGCGTTCCCTCAAGTCCCTGTCGATCCTTTTGAGCAGTTCGCTCGGCATGGTCATTTCCAACCCGGCCGCGGCGCACATGACCGACGAGCCGGCACAGCGTTCGGACGGCAACGACATCATCGTCACCGGCCGAGCGGTCGGTTATGAAGCCGAGAACAGCGTTTCGACCCGCGACGGTGCCACCCTGCTTGAAACCCCGCAATCGGTGCAGGTGCTGACCGAGCAACTGCTGCGCGATCAGCGCGCCGACACCTTCTCGGCGCTTGCGAACGTGCCCAGCGTGCGGAACGCCGCCCCGGTCAATTTCGACGGACTGCGCGTTCAGGTGCGCGGCTTCTTTGCCCCCACCGCGCTGGACGGTCTGTTGTCGAAAGTCGGCAACGGGCCGGCGGCCAATCTCGGTCCCGACCTGACTGGCATCGAGCGCGTCGAGGTGTTGCTCGGTCCCGCATCACTGTTGTTCGGCAATTCGTCACCCGGCGGGACGATCAATTTCATCACCCGCCAGCCCGAGGACGAACCTGCCTATTTTCTGACCGGCACGGTCGGATCGTATGACTTTTACCGCGTGGAAGCGGATTTGACCGGCCCGCTCGATGCGCCGGGCCGTCTGACCTACCGGCTCAGCACCTCGTTTCGCGACCAGGGCTCGTTCCTGGAGGGCGCGAACACCCGCAACACGGTCGTGAACCCGTCACTGACCGCAAAGCTGGGCGATCGTACGCGGTTGACGGTGGAGGGGTCATACAAGCTGCTCGAACTCGACGGCCAGAATTTCGGGCTGCCCGCGGTCGGCACGATCCTGCCCAACCCCAATGGCCGCATTCCGCGCCGCCGCAATGTGAACACCGGCGGCATTGATGTCGAACAGTTCCGCATCGGCACGCGCCTGGTGCATGAGTTCAATGCGGACTGGTCAATCAGCAATATCTTCCGCTTCGTGGATACGCAGTATGATGTCGTCGGGGCAGAATTCCCCGGCACGCTGGCCGCTGATGGCCGGACCCTGCAACGCTTTCCCTTCGACGCCTTCGACCGCTATTCGGAATATCAGACGCAGACGACGCTGCGCGGCAATTTCACCACCGGCGCAGTGCGGCATTCGTTGATCGCCGGGCTGGACCTTTCAAGCTCGCGCGCCGATTTTCTGTCGATCGATTTTGATCCGTCAGGCCCGATCGACATTTTCGCCCCCGTATACGGCGCGCCGCGTGGCGCTGCGGTGTTTACCTTCGATGCGGGCAACCGCCTGAGGGAACTCGGCGTGTTTGTTCAGGACCGCATCAGCCTGGGCGATCGTTTCAGCGTTGTTCTGGGCGGTCGTTACGACACCTATGATCAGACCGACCTCGATCGCGTCGCCGACACCCGCACCGTTCAGTCCGGCAGCGCGTTCAGCCCGCGGGTCGGCGTGCTGTTTCAGCCGCGCGAGACGCTGTCGCTCTATGCCAGCTTCAGCAAGTCTTTCCAGCCGCAGACCGGACGCACCGTCAACGGCGATCCGTTCGAACCGACACGCGGCGAGCAGGTCGAAATCGGTGCCAAGGCCAAGCTGGCCGAGAGCCTGACCGGCACGGTCGCGGTCTATCAGGTCACCCAGACCAACGTCGCGACGCCCGACCCGGACAATTTCGGATTTTCCGTGCTCGACGGTGAGCAGCGCAGTCGCGGCGTTGAACTGTCGCTTGCCGGTGAAATCCTGCCGGGCTGGAATGTTCAGGCCAGCTACGCCTATCTCGACGCCGAAGTCACGCGGTCCAACGATCCCGCCGTGCTTGGCCGTCAGGTCCAGCGGACGTCGCCGCATTCCGCCAGCCTGTGGTCCAGCTATGAAATCGCATCCGGCAGACTGAAGGGGCTGGGGTTTGGCGGCGGCGTGTTTGTCGTCGATGATCGGCCCGTGACCAGCGCGAACACCTTGACCCTGCCGGGATACACCACGTTCGACGCCGTCTTGTCGTACCGGATCGATCGGTGGCGTCTGGCGATCAACGGCAAGAACCTGACCGACAGCTTCGCGTTCGATGCCTTCGGCCCCGACCGGGTGACCTATGGCGTGCCGCGCACGATCGAGTTCACCGCGTCGCTGGATTTCTAGGGGCGATGCGCCGCTCGCTCCTCTTGTCGTGGCATCGCTGGTTCGGGGTGCTCGGCGGGCTATGGTTGTTCGTGATCGCGTTTACCGGCTGCTTCCTGGTTTTCTTTGGCGAAATTGATCGCTCCCTGAACCCGGATCTTTACCGGGCGATGTCGGGTCCAGGCGCAGCGGTGAAACTGGGGCCAGCCGTCGCTGCGGCGGAGGCGGCATGGCCCGGCTCGACCGCGCGATATGTGCACCTGCCGCAAGATGCCGGCGACACGATTCGCGTCGAGTTGGCGGATCGGGCCGGACATCCCGGCGCGGTCGGCCCACAGGGTCGCCAGGTCTTTGTCGATGCTGCCAACGCCCGGGTTCAGGGCAGCCGCGTTTTCGGACAATGGACGCTGGAACGCGCCAGCATCATGCCGTTCCTGTATAAGCTTCATTATGAGCTGCACGGCGGTGCGTGGGTCTACTGGCTGCTCGGCGTGGTGGCATTGATGTGGCTGGCCGACCATCTTTTGTCGGTTCCGCTGGCGCTGCGTTCCGCCAAACGCTGGCGTGACAGCTTCCGGCTGCGTGGGGGTGCCAAGGGACATAAGCGCGTTTTCGACCTGCATCGCGCCGCCGGAATGTGGCTGTTGCCGGTTACCGCGACGCTGGCCTTCACCGGTGTCTATTTCAACCTGTACGATCAGTTCATCGCCGTGCTGAAGCCGATCAGCGCGCCGACGCCGACCGTTGCCGAGCAACGCCCGCCGCTGCCCGCGCCGCTCTATGCCCCACCGGTTGACGCCGATCAGGCATGGGCGGTCGCTCGGACTCAGGGTCAGGCGCGCTCGGCGTCGGGGCTTGTCTATCATGCCGACAAGGGGGTGTGGACGGTCTACGCCCGTGACCCGCGCGACATCATTGCCGATCTGGGCTCGCGTTATATCGCGATCGACGCGCGCACCGGTGCGCTGCTCGGTGACACGCAATATGTGCGCGGCACGGCGGGCGACGTGCTGGTCGCCTGGCAATATCCGCTGCACAGCGGCAAGGCGCTGGGATGGCCGGGGCGCATCCTGATCCTGCTGGCCGGCATCGTGACCTGCGTGCTGACGGCCACCGGCTATCTGATCTGGTGGCGCCGGGCCCGCGCCCGGCGGTTGGCTCAACGTCACGGCACGGCGGTCGCCGTCACACGACCCAGCCTGCAGCCTGCCGAATAATCACCGGAGACGGCGGGGCTTCACGTCCCCTCAGTCCCGATAGCCCTTCAGCTCATCCCCGGTGATCCCCACCACGTGCAGCACGTTGGTCGATCCCGGCGTTCCGAACGGCACGCCCGCGCAGATCACGACGCGCTCGCCCGCGCCCGCAATGCCGTGGCGCAGCGCCATGCGCTTGGCCTTGGCGACCATCTCCTCGAACGAGTTGACGTCCTTGGTCTGCACCGCGTGCACGCCCCACAACAGGCCCAGCCGCCGCGCGGTTTCCGCCTTGGGGGTCAGCACCAGGATCGGCACCGACGGCCGCTCGCGCGCGATGCGGCGTGCGGTCGATCCCGACATGGTGAAGCAGATGATCGCCCGCGCCGACACCGTCGCGGTGATCGACTTGGCGGCTTCGGCCAGCGCGTCCGCCGTGGTCGGGTCGGGGCGCAGCACGGTGAAGTGCACGCGGTCGCCATGCGCGGGGTCGCTTTCGACGGCGTGGGCGATCGCATCCATCATCGCCACCGATTCGACCGGCCACGCGCCCGCCGCGCTTTCCGCCGACAGCATGATCGCGTCCGCGCCGTCATAGACTGCGGTCGCCACGTCCGACACTTCGGCGCGGGTGGGGGTGGGGGCGGTGATCATCGATTCGAGCATCTGGGTCGCGACGATCACCGGGCGGCCAAGCCGGCGCGAGGTCTCCACGATGCGCTTCTGCATCGGCGGCACGGTTTCCGGCGGCAATTCGACGCCCAGGTCGCCGCGCGCGACCATCACGCCGTCGCACATCTCGACGATCTCCTCCAGCCGCTCGACCGCGCTCGGCTTTTCGATCTTGGCGAGCAGCGCCGCGCGGCCGCCGATCAGTCGCCGCGCCTCGGCCAGATCCTCGGGCCGCTGGACGAAGCTCAACGCGATCCAGTCGACGCCCTGGTCGACCGCAAAGGCCAGGTCGGACCGGTCCTTTTCGGTCAGCGCCGCCAGCGGCAGCACGACGTCGGGCACGTTCAGCCCCTTGGAATTGGAAAGCGCGCCGCCGACGATCACTTCGGTGATGATCTGATCGGGATCATGGTCGGTGACGCGCAGCACCAGCTTGCCGTCGTCGAGCAACAGCCGCGCGCCGTTCTCGATCCCCTCGAAAATCTCGCGGTGGGGCAATTCGACGCGCTGGGCGTCGCCCGGCGTCTTGTCGCGATCGAGGACGAAGGTCTGGCCGCGTTCCAGCATCACCTTGCCCTCGGCGAACTTGCCGACGCGCAGCTTCGGACCCTGCAGGTCGGCGAGGATGGTCGTCGGCCGGCCGATCTTGCTTTCCAGCCCGCGGATCGCCTCGATCACCGGGATTTTCGATTCCTGGTCGCCATGGCTCATGTTGACGCGGAACGCGTCCGCGCCGGCGCGCATCAGCGCCTCGATCATTTCGGGCGTGCTGCTCGCGGGGCCGAGCGTCGCGAGCACGCGAACCTTGCGCAGGCGGGGGGGCAGGAATCGAACGGGGGCGGCCTTGGTCATGGGGAGGATGCGTCCTTGGCTTGTGCTTGCCCGCGTCTAATCCATATTTGTTGCGGATCAACCGCGGAGGACAGCGATGGACGATCTTGACCGGCTGGACGATGCGGTCGCGGCGGCGGCATTTCGGCGACTGGTGCGCCATCTGCGACATCGTGACGATGCGCAGAATGTCGATCTGATGGGTCTGGCGGGGTTTTGCCGCAATTGCCTGGCCGACTGGATCGGCGAGGCGGCGGCGGAAACCGGCGTGCCGATCGACCGCGACACCGCGCGCGCGCTGACCCATGGCATGCCCTATGCCCAGTGGAAGGCGCGCCAGCCCGAGGCGACGCCCGAGCAGATCGAGCGCATGGCGGCGAGCGTTGCGCGCAATCACCGCGACGCCGCGCTCGATGTGGCGCTTGACGCGAGCTTCCCGGCGAGCGACCCACCTGCCATGACCGAACCGGGGCGCTGAATCGTCGGCGATCCCCGGCAACTTGGGGGACGCCTGATGAAAGCCATGATCGCCACCGCGCTGCTCGCCGGCAGCCTGCTCGCCACGGCGCCGGCCGCGGCACAGAGCGCACCGTCCGCCGCGAAGATCACCTATATCCACGCCGGCCAGCTGCTCGACCGGCCAGGCCAGGCGCCGCGCGGGGCGAGCACGATCATCGTGCGCGACGGCAAGGTGGCCGAGGTCCGCGACGGGTTCGTCGCGCCGGAAACTGGCGCGAAGCTGATCGACCTGAAGGACAAGTTCGTCCTGCCCGGCCTCATTGACCTGCACGTCCATCTGTGGGGCTATCGCGGCGATCCGCTTCAGGCGCGCGCGACCGCGCTCAACCGCGAGACGACCGACGACCTGCTCTATGCGGTCGGCAATGCGCGCAAGACGATCGACGCGGGCTTTACCACGGTACGCGACCTGGGCGGCAATGCGCGCGGCATCCGCTCGCTGCGCGACGGTATCGCGCGCGGCGACGTGGCGGGCCCGACGATCGTCAATGCCGGCCAGATGATCTCGGTCACCGGCGGCCACGGCGACGGCACCAACGGCGCGCGCGAGGACATTGCCGAGATGCTGAAGGAAACGCAGATCAACATCTGCAACGGGGTCGAGGATTGCCGTCGCGCGGTGCGCCAGCAGGTCGGATTGGGCGCGCTCTATATCAAATTCGCCGCGACCGGCGGCGTCTTGTCGAACGTCTCGGGCGGGCTGGGCCGCGCGATGACGCCGGACGAAATGGTGGCCATCATCGACACCGCGCACAATCTCGGCCGGCGCGTCGCCGCGCACAGCCATGCTGCCGAAGGAACGCAGGCGGCGGTCGAGGCTGGCGTCGACACGATCGATCACGGCACCTTCCTGGACGATGCGACGATCCGGCTGATGAAGGCCAAGGGCACCTGGCTGGTCCCGACCATGCTCGCGCCCCAGGCGGCACTCGCCCAGGCGCGCGCCGGCCAACTGCCGCCCGCCACCGTGCCCAAGGCGGAAGCGGCAGCGGCGGCCGCG
Organism: Sphingomonas sp. CCH15-F11; assembly: GCF_001557005.1. NCBI lineage: Bacteria > Pseudomonadati > Pseudomonadota > Alphaproteobacteria > Sphingomonadales > Sphingomonadaceae > Sphingomonas > Sphingomonas sp. CCH15-F11. The sequence goes on from NZ_LSKG01000143.1 coordinate 117,075, forward strand.
ATCGAGAGCCATCGCAAGGCGATCGCAGCCGGGGTCAAGATCGCTTTCGGCACCGATACCGGCGTTTCGCCGCATGGCGAGAATGCGCAGGAGTTCGCACTGATGGTCGCCGCCGGGATGAAGCCCGCCGACGCGATCCGCGCCGCAACGGTCAGCGCGGCGGACGTGCTGGGCCAGGCCGCGACGCTCGGTCAGCTCGCGCCCGGGTTCGAGGCTGACCTGATCGCGGTGTCGGGCAGCCCGCTCGACGACGTGACCCGGCTGGAACGCGTCGATTTCGTCATGGCCGACGGGGTTGTCCACAAGTCGCTGTGACTGGGCGGTTGCGCCGCGCGGCCCGGTTCGCCTAGACGCGCGGCAACCATTCACTTCCAGCCAAGCGGGAACATCATGACGGACAATGTGTCGGCCGAACAACTGCGCCTGTTCATCGAGCGGATCGAACGGCTCGAAGAGGAAAAGCGCGGCATCGCCGACGATATCAAGGACGTGTTTGCCGAAGCCAAGTCGACCGGCTTTGACGTCAAGACCATGCGCCAGATCATCCGCCTGCGCCGCATGGAAAAGCACCACCGCGACGAAGCCGAAGCGCTGCTCGAGACCTACAAGGCGGCACTCGGCCTCGCCTGAGGCCGCTTTCCGGGAGTTCTACGCATGATCCTGACCACGACCCCCGACGTCCAGGGCAAGGTGATCACTGCCTATCACGGCGTCGTCGCCGCAGAAGTCATCATGGGCGCCAACCTGTTCCGCGACCTGTTCGCCAATATCCGCGATCTGGTCGGCGGTCGGTCGAATGCGTATGAACGGCCGCTGCGCGACGCGCGGGCGATGGCGATGGACGAACTCGCCGCCGAGGCGCGCGAGAAGGGCGCGAATGCCGTCGTCGGCATCGACGTCGACTATGAAGTCATCGGCGACAAGGGGTCGATGCTGATGGTGTCGGTGTCGGGCACGGCGGTCACCGTCAGCGGCTGAATCGCGCGACCAGGGGCGTTACAGAGAGCGAATATGGCAGGTCATTCCAAGTTCAAGAACATCATGCACCGCAAGGGTGCTCAGGATAAGAAGCGGTCGTCGCTGTTTTCCAAGCTCAGCCGCGAAATCACCGTCGCGGCCAAGTCCGGGTTGCCCGATCCCGACATGAACCCGCGTCTGCGCGCCGCGGTCAACGCGGCCAAGGCCCAGTCGATGCCCAAGGACAATATCCAGCGCGCGATCGACAAGGCGCAGACGGCCGGCGGCGAGAATTATGAGGAAGTGCGCTATGAGGGCTTCGGTCCCGGCGGCGTGTCGCTGATCGTCGAGACGCTGACCGACAACCGCAACCGCACCGTCACCAATGTCCGGCTGGCAATCAGCAAGAATGGCGGCAATCTGGGCGCGCCGGGATCGGTCAGCCACGCCTTCGACCGGATGGGCCTCATCACCTATCCCGCCAGCGCGGGTGATGCGGAAAAGATATTCGAGGCCGCGCTGGAGGCGGGCGCGGAGGACGTCCAGTCGACCGATGACGGGCATGAAATCTGGACCGCGCAGGACGCGCTCCACGAAGTCGCCAAGGCGCTGGTGCCCGTGCTGGGTGAAAGCGAAAGCGCCAAGCTCGCCTGGCGGCCGCAGACGATGGTGACGGTCGATGAGGCCGACGCGGCGACCCTGTTCAAGCTGATCGACGCGCTCGACGACGACGACGACGTCCAGACCGTCTGGGGCAATTACGAAGTGCCCGACGAGGTGATGGAAAAGCTCGGATGACCATTCCTCCCCGAGCCTGCTCGGGGAGGGGGACCACTCGCACAGCGAGTGGTGGAGGGGCGCGTGCCTAGTTTGCGGCCGATCAGGTTCACGCGAAGGCGCGAAGGCGCGAAGGATTTTGTCACGCGGAGGCGCGGAGGACGCCGAGATGAACCAGGAACGCGCGTAGCGCCTTTATTCCTAAACTGTCGTCCAAGTATCGTCGGTCGAAATGGGCAAAGCCGCTGCCGCGGCAGAGCCTCATCGCCGTGCCATCTGCGCCTCCGCGTGAACCACCCGACCTTCGCGCCTTCGCGCCTTCGCGCGAACCAAAAACCCCGCCACCACAACGAACAGCCATGCTGATCCTGGGCCTCGATCCCGGGCTCGGCACGACCGGCTGGGGCCTGATCCGGGCCGAGGGCAACCGGCTTTCGCACCTCGCCAACGGCCAGCTCAGGACCGATGCACAGGCTCCGCTGCCCCGGCGGCTCGCGCATCTCGATGCGATGCTCGTCGCGCTGATCGCGGAACACGCGCCGGAGGCGGCAGCGGTCGAGGAAGTCTTCGTCAACGCCAACCCCCAGTCGACGCTGAAGCTTGGTCAGGCGAGGGGGGTCGTTCTGTGCGCGGCGGCACGTGGTGGGATCGATGTCGGCGAATATGCTGCACGGCTGGTCAAAAAGGCGGTGGTCGGGGTCGGCAATGCCGAAAAGGCGCAGGTCCACGCCATGGTCGCGCGCCTGCTCCCCGGCGCGAGGATCGCCGGAGCGGACGCCGCCGACGCGCTCGCGGTCGCCATCTGCCATGCGCATCACGCCGCCAGCCGCCGCGCCGGGCTGGCCTGACCGCACCACGGCGCACGCCCGCGCGGGTCCTACCGCCGGCGTCCTTCACGGCTTGCTTACCATTCGGGGCTAATCGGACGGGCATGTATCACGACGCGCCCATCGCCTCCGCGACCGCCGATCCACGCCCCGCATCCGCGGTATCGGACATGGTCGGCATGGTCGGGCTGGGCGGACTGATTGCGTGGACGATCTTCGCCCGGCACTTCGGGCTGGCGGGGCCGCTCTCGGCGCTGACCAACGTGCTGGCCTGCGCGGTGCCGATGGTTCTGTGGTCGGTGTTCGTCGACAAGGTGCATCGCAACCCGTCGACCGGCATCGACTGGTCGCGCCCCCGGCCGTGGCGCGAGGTGCGCGCGATCAGCATGACCAAGCTCGCCGGGCTGTGGCTCACCTGGGCCGGCATTGCGGCGATCTATGCGGTGGTTCGTCTGTACTGGCAGGGAAACTACGCGTTCGCGATGCAATGCTTCATGGTCGCCGCGCCGGCGATGGTCGTGCTGTCGATCCCCTATGTCCTGTGGCTCGACCGCTACCTCGTCGAGCCTCGCGACGGCACATGGGCACTGGGCGCCTGGCTGCTCGGCAAGGACGAGCCGGTCGACGGCGAAGCGATCAAGCGTCACCTGCGCGCCTGGGCGGTCAAGGCGTTTTTCCTCGCCTTCATGCTGTCGATCGTGCCGGGCGGATTTGCCGATTTCGTTCGCCGCGAGACGACGGGCATCTGGACCGACCCGGTCGCGCTCGCCAACTGGTTGATCACCTACATGTTCGTGATCGATGTCGCAGCGGCGACCAGCGGCTACGTGCTGACGATGCGGCCGCTCGACGCGCATATCCGCACCGCCACCCCGCATTTCGACGGATGGATCGCGGCGCTGATCTGCTACCCGCCCTTTGTGCTGATGCGCGAGGGCGGCCCGCTGGACTATCATCCCGCGACCGCCGAATGGAGCTACTGGTTTCAGGGCTTGCCCTGGATCTTGTGGATCATCGGCGCGCTGCTGGTGGTGCTGACCGCGATCTACGCCTGGGCGACGCTGGCATTCGGCATCCGCTTTTCCAACCTCACCCATCGCGGCATTCTGACCCACGGACCCTACGCGATCACGCGCCACCCGGCCTATCTGTCCAAGAACCTGTTCTGGTGGCTGGCGACGGTGCCCTTCTTCGCGACCACCGACAGCGTGGTCGACGCGGTGCGCAACACCGTGCTGCTCGCGACGGTCAGCGCGGTCTATTACTGGCGCGCGAAGACCGAGGAAAAGCATCTGGGCGCGGACCCGGCCTATCGCGAATATTACGACTGGATGACCCGCAACGGGCCGGTGCCGCGCTTCTTCGCCTGGCTGGCGGGGCGGCCGGGCAAGCGGATGGGCGAAGTGCCGGCGGAATAGGTGGCGTCGTTCTGACTGCCCAACTGGGTCGCTTCTAGCCCCCCTTGTTTCGGGTAAAGCCTTGGGATAGCTCGTGCTGAACCGGCAGATGGATCGGCAGATGGTGATGTGATGCGTTTAGTGATGTGCATGGTCGCCGCGGCCGCCCTTGCCTCGCCAGCCTCGGCGCAGACAAAGGTCGACCGGGGGAACGGATCCTTTTTCAACAAGCCTGGCGCGACGGCGGAGCAGGCGGCCGCCGATACGGCGCAGTGCCTGGCGATCGCAAAAGGTGCGGATTCGCAGATCAATACATCCGACGTCCTTATTGGCGGGCCGGGCGTCATTCTGTTCGGCGCACTTTCGGGCGGTCGACAGCGGCGCGTCAATGTCGAGAATTGTATGCTGATCCGCGGCTGGCGATTATACGCCATGACCCGAGCCGAAGGGGCGGCATGGAAAGCGCTGTCCGACAGCGCCCGGGACCGCGAACTTGCCCAGTTGGTGGGCGCGCCGGTTCCAGCACGTGGCACGCTGTTGCGGCAATGGCACAATGACTATGCGGAGCCGGCGCTGTGGGCAAAGAACTGATCGCACTGGCCGCGTTGGCGCTGGCGGGACCGGCTGCCGCTCAGCTCACCGAACAGGTTGATCTGAAGAAGCCGGATCGGCCGGTGCCCGCCCCGGGGGAGGCGATGATCGTGCTGCGCGTCCATGCGGCGTCGATGGTCGGCGACAATCGCATCCTGTTCCACCGCTATGACCCGGCGACGGGCAAGGTACAGACCGGCCCGGACGGGAAGCCGACCGGTGCGAAAGTCACCTTCAGCTATTCGCTGTTCGGCGGCAAAAAGGATGAGAAGGCGTTGCGTGTCGCTATCGTTCCAGCGGGCAACTATGTTTTGGCGGGCAGAACGTACAACCTCAATTACACCGACATCTTCTGCTTCGGCGCGCCGAGTTTCACGTTGCGTCCGGGCGAAGTGGCGTATGTCGGCGATTATGAGATGCTCGCGCTGGCGAAGATGGAGGATGGCGAGCGGCGCAACGCCATGCGCTACGCCAGCGATCTTGAAGGCGTTCGGGCCGACTTGTCGGCGGTCTACCCGGCCATTGCGCAGCAGCTAATTGAATGGACGCCGGTCAATGGCGCCACCTTTGGCTGCGACGGGGATGAATTCACCGCCTACGCCATTCCGGGCCGCTAAGGCCGGTAGACGTTTGCGGGCGAACCGACAATCCGGCGACGGCGCGAAATGGGCAAGAGATTCAGAAACGCGAGCCCTCATAGATCCGGCTGACGTCGCCGTTCCATTCGCCGTGATACAGGTCGAGCAGCAGTTCGGCGGGCACCTTGCCGCGGCGGACGATCTCGCGCAGCGGGTCGAGATAGCCGGTTTCGTCGTCGCCTGCGCCGTTGTGGCGCGCGCGGGCAGCGAGCCCGGCATGGGCGATGTCGAGCACCTGGCCGGCGATGTCGCGCAGCCTGCCGCCGCCCGGCAGCGGCGCGTCGAGCGCGAGCCTGGGCACCGCGTCGCGCAACGTCTGGCGATCCTCGATCCCCCAATCCTTGACCAGATCCCACGCCGCATCGAGCGCGCCCTGGTCATAAAGCAGCCCGACCCACAACGCCGGCAGCGCGCAGATGCGGTTCCACGGCCCGCCATCGGCGCCACGCATCTCCAGGAAGGTCTTGAGCCGCACTTCGGGAAAGGCGGTCGACAGGTGATCCGCCCAGTCGTCGATCGTCGGCTTTTCACCCGGCAGTACCGACAGCTCGCCGTTGAGGAAGTCGCGGAAGCTCAGGCCCGCTGCATCGATATATTTGCCGTCGCGGAACACGAAATACATCGGCACATCGAGCGCATAGTCGGCGTAGCGTTCATAGCCGAAGCCGTCCTCGAACACGAAGGGCAGCATCCCGGTGCGGGCCGGATCGGTGTCCGACCAGATATGGCTGCGATAGGACAGATAGCCGTTCGGCTTGCCCTCGGTCAGTGGCGAATTGGCGAACAGCGCGGTGGCGAGCGGTTGCAGCGCCAGCCCGACGCGGAACTTCTTCACCATGTCGGCTTCGGACGAATAATCCAGGTTCACCTGGATCGTGCAGGTGCGCAGCATCATGTCGAGTCCCAGCGTGCCGACGCGCGGCATGTGGCGCAGCATGATGGCATAGCGGCCCTTGGGCATGATCGGCAGCTCGGCGCGCGTCTTGTCGGGCCACATGCCCAGCCCCAGAAATTCGATGCCGAGCCGCTGGCCGACCGCCTTGACCTGCTCCAGGTGCCGGCCGGTTTCGGCGCAGGTCTGGTGCAGATGCTTGAGCGGCGCGCCCGACAGTTCGAGCTGGCCGGCGGGTTCCAGGCTGACCGTGCCGTCGGGACCGGCGAGCGCGATCACCTTGCCGCCTTCCTCGACCGGCTTCCAGCCGAACTCGATCAGGCCGGTCAGCAGGTCGCGGATGCCGCCCGGCTCGTCATAGCTCGGCGCATGCTGATCGGCGATCGAATAGACGAACTTTTCATGCTCGGTTCCGATCAGCCACCGCTCGCGGGGTTTCTCGCCGCCGGCGAAATAGTCGATCAGTTGCGATCGCTGTTCGATCACCGCTGCGTTGCGATCCGAAACCGTCTTGGTGCTCATGGCGCGCCCTTACTCCCGGTCGGTTTGGTGCGCTAGCGCAATCTCAGGACCAGTCGCCCGCAGCCGCCATCCACAGCCCGATCGCTGCAACCGCCGCGGTATCCGCGCGCAGGATGCGCGGACCGAGCGCGATGCCGACCGCACCCGGCGTCGCCAAAATCGCGTCGCGCTCCGCGTCGTCGAACCCGCCCTCTGGACCGATCAGGATCGCCGCCGGCCCCGGATGCGCGCGCATCGCATCGAGTGCGGGCGCGCCGCCGGTTTCGTCAGCGAAGAACAGGGCGCGCTCTGCTGGCCAATCCTTGAGCAACGCGGCCAGCTTCACCGGCTCGTCCAGCCGGGGAAGCGCCGTGCGGCCGCATTGCTCCGCCGCCTCGACCATGTGCGCGCCGAGCCGGTCGAGGTTGAGCTTGTCGACGACGCTGCGCCGGGTCAGCACCGGCCGGATGCGATCGACGCCCAGCTCGCACGCCTTTTCGATCACCCAGTCGATGCGACCCTTCTTGATCGGTGCGGCGCACAGCCACAGGTCGGGCACGGTTTCGCGCGGGCGCAGCAGCTCGCGCACCGCGACGTCCAGCGCGCGCTTGCCGACCGACTCGGCCACCGCCAGCCATTCGCCCGTCGCATCGTCGCACAGCTTGATCGGGTCGCCCGCCTTGAGCCGCATGACCGCGATCAGATAATGTGCCTGCGCGCCGTCGAGCGTCAGGTGCTGGCCGCTCGCGAGCGGGGTGGGGACGAACAGGCGCGGCGTCGATTGCGGTGGCCAGGCGGGGGTAGCGGGCATGGGGGTCGCCTTAGCGCGACTTTGACCGCCTTGCACCCGGCGGCTCGCCTTTGTCGTGCGCAAGGTGGTGCGAAGTCGTGCCGGCATGATAAGCGCCGCGCGCGACATCGCCGCATGACGCCGCCCTCGCAGGAGACATCGACCAGCGTTTATGTCCCAGGCCGTTGAAACCCCGCCCGACAGCCAGTCGCTCGGCATGCTGCGCGTCCTGCCGGCGCGCGCGCGGCCGTTTGCGCTGCTCGCCCGCTTCGACCGGCCGATCGGCTGGTGGCTGCTGTTCTGGCCCGGCGCGTGGGCGATCGCGCTGGCGGGCGGTGTCGTCGACCGCTGGCCGTTGCTCGCCTGGTTCCTGCTCGGGTCGATTGCGATGCGGGGTGCGGGCTGTGTCTATAACGACATCGTCGACCGCGATCTCGACGCCCGCGTCGCGCGTACGCGCAGCCGCCCGCTGGCGAGCGGCGCGGTGTCGCTGCGCGCCGCATGGCTCTGGCTGGCGACGCTGTGCCTGATCGGCCTGGTCGTGTGGGTCCAGCTCGGCTGGCCGTCGCGCCTCGTCGCATTGGCCAGCCTGGGGCTGGTGGCGGCCTATCCGTTCATGAAACGCATCACCTGGTGGCCGCAGGCGTGGCTCGGCCTGGTTTTTGCCTGGGCTGCGCCCGTTGCGTGGGTGGAGGTCGCGGGTGGCCTGACCTGGGCCGGCGCGCTGCTTTATGCCGGCGCGATCGCGTGGGTGATCGGCTACGACACGATCTATGCGCTGCAGGATGTCGAGGACGACGCGCTGGTCGGCGTGCGATCGTCGGCGCGGCGGCTGGGCGCGCGCGTGCGCGGCGGGGTTGGGCTGTTCTACGCGCTCGCGCTCGCATTCTGGGCGGGTGCGTTCTGGTTGATCCGGCCCGATCCGCTGGCGATCGCCGCATTGGCGCCGGCGGCGCTGCATCTCGGCTGGCAGGTGGTGACGCTCGACCGCGACGACGGCGCGAGCGCGCTGGCGCGGTTCCGGTCGAACCGCACCGCAGGGCTGCTGATGTTCGCCGCCGCGTTCGTCGTCGGGACCACGGCGGGGCTTTGACGATCGTGCCCCGCGCTCCTAAGTCGCTACGATGCTGACCCCCCAAATTGCCCAGGATCGTGCCGCCGCCGCGATCACCCAGGTCGTCGCCGCCGGTGCCGACGCCGCCGATGCGGTGCTGATCGCCGACACATCGGTGTCGGTTTCGGTGCGGCTCGGCAAGCTTGAGGATGTGGGGCGGTCCGAAGGTGCCGAGCTAGGCCTGCGCGCCTTTGTCGGCCAGCGGTCGGCCAGCGTTTCCACCGCCGACCTGTCCGACAACGCGCTGCGCGAGCTTGCCGGGCGCGTCGTGGCGATGGCGCGCGCCGCGCCGGAAGACCCCTGGGCGGGCCTGGCGCCGGCGGATCGCCTGTTGCATGGGGCGCCGCCGCTCCTCGACCTGGACGATGGGGGCGAGGGGGACTCCGCGACGCTCAAGGCGCGCGCTCTTGCGGCGGAGGACGCCGCGCGCGCGGTGCCGGGGATCACCAACAGCGACGGTGGCAGCGCCAGCTTCGGCCGGTCGACGGTGGCGCTCGCGACCAGTCATGGCTTTGCGGGCAGCTACAGTGCGACGAGCTATGGCGTATCGGCCAGCGTCCACGCCGGGCCGACCGGCGACATGCGCGGCGACTATGCCTTTCATTCCGCGCGCCACGAAAAGCGGCTGGAAGCGCCCGAGATGGTCGGGCGGCGTGCCGGCGAGCGGACGGTCAGGCGGCTGAACCCGATGCGCATCGCCAGCGGCACGATGCCGGTCGTGTTCGATCCGCGCGTCGGGGGCAGCCTGCTCGGCCATCTGGTCGGCGCGATTGCGGGCACCGCGATCACGCGCCGGACCAGCTTTCTGCTCGATGCGCTCGCGACCCAGATCTTCGCGAGCGGCATCGGCATCGTCGACGATCCGCATCTGCCCCATGGCCTGCGATCACGGCCTTTCGATGGCGAAGGGCTGCCGGTGTCGCCGACGCGGATCGTCGATCGCGGGGTGCTGCAGACCTGGCTGCTCGACACCGCGTCGGCGCGGCAACTCGGGCTTGAGCCCACGGGTCATGCATCACGCGGCCTGTCCGGCGCACCGGGCGTGGGGGCGACCAACCTCTATCTCGAACCGGGTACGGTGCCGCCCGACGCGCTGATCGCCGACATTGAACGCGGCATCTATGTCACCTCGCTGATCGGACAGGGGGTGAACGGCGTGACCGGCGACTATAGCCGGGGGGCGTCGGGTTTCGTGATCGAGAACGGCACGATCGGCGCGCCGGTGGAGGAGATCACGATCGCCAGCAACCTCAAGAATATGTTCGCCGCGCTCACCCCTGCCAACGATCTCGAGTTTCGCTACGGCATCAACGTGCCGACGCTGCGCATCGACGCGATGACGGTCGCCGGTGGCTGAAACGCTGGCCGAAAGGGTCAGCGCGATTGCCGCGGAGGCCGGGCGGCTGGCCATGTCGCGCTGGCGCGGCGATTTTGAACGCTGGGAGAAATCGCCGGGCAATCCCGTGTCCGAGGTCGATCTGGCCGTCGATCGGCTGTTGCGCGCGCGGCTCGCCGCGCTCCTGCCCGACGCCGGCTGGCTGTCGGAGGAGACTTTCGACGATTCGTCGCGGCTGCGGGCGCAGCGTGTCTGGGTGGTCGATCCGATCGACGGCACCCGCGATTTCGTCCGCGGGCGCGATGGCTGGGCGGTATCGATCGCGCTGGTCGATCGCGGCCAGCCGGTGGTCGCGGTGCTCGAGGCCCCGGCGCGGGGCGAAAGCTGGCGCGCGGAACGGGGGCGGGGGGCGTGGCGCGGCGATCGGGCAGTCCAGGCGAGCGCGCGCGATTTCCTCGCGGGTGCGCGGGTGCCGACCGATCAGCTGCCGCGTGCCGATATGGACCTGGTCGCGGTCGCCAAGCCGAATTCGATTGCGCTCAGGATCGCGATGATCGCCGCGGGCGACGCGGATCTGCTGGCGACGCTGCGCTGGGGCGCGGAATGGGACATTGCCGCAGCCGTCTTGATCGCGCGTGAGGCCGGCGCGATCGTCACCGACGCGCTGGGGCGCAAGCTGCGCTTCAACACGCCGCGCGGCGAGGCGTTCGGCGTGCTGGCCAGCGCGCCCGGCATCCATGACGCCGCGGTCGAATGGCTGCGCGCACGGGCCGTGGCGGGCCTGGCCGCGCCCGAATTGAAGGCCGGTCGCGCGGGATGAATCGCGATCTTGTCCGCGGTCCAAAACGGGTTAGGATGACGCCATGCTTCCCGTGATCTACGGCCTGTCCGGCCTCACCCTGACCGACGACGAGCGCGCGTTCTTTCGTGACAGCGACCCGCTCGGCTACATCCTCTTCAAGCGGAATATCGGCGATCGCGCGCAGTTGCGCGCGCTGACCGACAGCCTGAGAACGCTGAGCGGCCGCGACGACGTGCCGATCCTGATCGATCAGGAAGGGGGCAAGGTCGCGCGGATGACGCCGCCCGAATGGCCGGCATTCCCGACCGGCGCGCGTTTCGCCGAACGCTATGACGAAGCGCCTGCCAGCGCGATCGAGGCGGCACGCGCCAACGCGCACGCGATTGCACTGACGCTGGCGGAGGTCGGCATCAACGTGAACTGCCTGCCGCTGCTCGACATCCGTCAGCCCGATACCACCCCCGCCGTCGCCGACCGGACGCTGGGTGGCGATCCGATGCGCGTCGCCGCGCTCGGCCGCGCGGTGATCGAGGGGCTGGCGATGGGCGGCGTGCTCGGCGTGATGAAGCACGTGCCCGGGCATGGCCGCGCCGTCGTCGACAGCCATCATGAACTGCCGGTGGTCAGGGCGGATGCCGACGCGCTGGCCGCCGACATCGCGCCGTTCCGCACGCTTGCCGCGCTCGCGCCGATGGCGATGACGGCGCACGTCGTGTTCGAGGCGTGGGACGCGGCCAACCCCGCCACCCTTTCGGCGACGGTGATCGAACAGGTGATCCGGGGGGCGATCGGCTATGACGGCCTGCTGATGACCGACGATATCGACATGAAGGCGCTGTCCGGCACCGCGGGCGAAAAGGCGGCGCGCGCGATCGCCGCGGGCTGCGACGTGGTGCTCGACTGCTGGGCGCGGATGGACGAGATGGTCGAAATTGCCGGGCGACTGTCGCCGATGGGCGCGCAGGGCCATGCCCGGCTCGACCGGGCGATGGCGATGCGTCGTCCGGCCGAGACGGCGTCGCTCGACGGGCTGCTGGCGCGTCGCGACGCGCTGATGGCGGCGTGAATTGCCCGACGTCGCCGCCGGCGAAACGCTGACGGTCGATATCGACGGCTGGGAAGGGCCGCTCGACCTGCTCCTCACGCTGGCACGCAGCCAGAAGGTGGACCTGAAGGCGATCTCCATCCTGGCGCTGGTCGATCAGTATCTGGCCTTCATCCGCGATGCGCGCACGCTCAGGCTCGAGGTCGCGGCGGAATATCTCGTGATGGCGGCCTGGCTCGCCTATCTCAAATCCGCGCTGCTGCTGCCGAGCGACCCCGAGGTCGAGCCCAGCCCCGAGGAGCTGGCGATGCGCCTGCAGGCCCGGCTCGAACGGCTGCAGGCGATGCGCGAGGCGGGAGCGCGGCTGCTGGCGCGCGACCGGGTCGACCGCGACGTGTTTCTGCGCGGCGCGCCGCAGGGGCTTCGCAACGTCCGCCAGATCCGCTGGCACGCCGAACTCTACGATGTCATTGCCGCCTATGGCCGGGTGGCCGCGCGGACCCGCCCGGTGCTGCACATGGTCCAGCCGCGCGCGGTGATGACGCTGGAAACGGCGATCGGGCGGATCGGCGCGCTGATCGGGACGACGATCGACTGGGCGCGGATCGAGGCGTTCCTGCCCGATGCGCCGGGCGATCCCGGCTATCGCCGTTCGGCGCTGGCATCCAGCTTCGTCGCCGCGCTCGAGCTCGCGCGGCAGGGGCGGGTCGAACTGCGCCAGCAGGCGCCGTTCGCGCCCCTCTATCTGAAGGCGGCCGATGCAACGGCCTGACGAAGCCATGCGCGCGGTGGAGGCGGTGCTGTTCGCCGCGACCGAGCCGCTGAGCGTCGCCGATCTGCGCCGTCACGTCGGCGGCGATGTCGACGTCGCGGCCGCGCTGGCCGCGCTGGCGCAGGATTATGAAGGGCGCGGCGTGGAGCTGGTCATGCGCGGCGAGCGCTGGCATTTCCAGACCTCGCCCGACCTCGCCCATTATCTGCGCCGCGAGCAGGAAGAGCCGCGCAAACTGTCGCGCGCCGGGATCGAGACGCTGGCGATCATCGCATATCACGAGCCGGTCAGCCGCGCGGAGATCGAGGCGATCCGCGGCGTCCAGATTTCCAAGGGTACGCTCGACGTCCTGATGGCGGCGGGCTGGATTCGTCCCGCCGGGCGGCGCGAGGTGCCGGGCCGCCCGCTCACCTATGCCACCACCCCGGCGTTCCTGACCCATTTCGGGTTGGCGAGCCGGCGCGACCTGCCCGGGATCGACGACCTGCGCGCCGCGGGGCTGCTCGATCCCATTGATCTCGCGCTCGGCGATGCCGATCTGGCAAATATGGATGAGGAAGCGTAGAGAGGCGCGGACTCGAGGAGAATCGTCATGGGTGGTTTCAGCCTGGTTCACTGGCTGGTGTTCGGTGTCGTCGCGATCCTGCTGTTGGGCGGCGGCCGCTTTTCCAACCTGATGGGTGACGTTGCCAAGGGCATCAAGAACTTCAAGAAGGGGATGGCCGAGGACGATTCCACCCCCGAGCCGACCCGGATCGAGGGCAAGCGCGCCACCGACCCGACGTTCGATCGCGACGCCGAACGGACTCGCGAAGAACGCTGAACGGCGGTTCGCCCGCTGCTGATCGGCAGCCGAATGTGCGGATAAGTTGATGCTGGATGTAGCGCCCACCGAATTGCTGGTCGTCGCGGTCGTGGCGCTGCTCGTCATCGGTCCGAAGGACCTGCCCAAGGCGATGCGTTTCGTCGGCAAATGGGTCGGCAAGATGCGGGCGGTGACGCGCCAGTTCCGCTCGGGCTTCGACGCGATGGTGCGCGAGGCCGAGCTTCAGGAAATGGAAAAGAAGTGGGCGGCGGAAAACGCGCGGATCATGCGCGAGCATCCGCCGACCGCGGGCCAGCTGCCCGCGCCGGATGCCGCGACCGCCACGGGCGAGGATACGGGGCCCCAGATGGTGGCCCAGCCGATCATTCGCGATGAGACCGCTTCGGCCGCGCCCGCACCGGCGCGCCATCCCGACGACGGAGCCGATCCGCGTTGAGGGACATCGACAACACCGAAGCGCCGCTGCTCGACCACCTGATCGAACTCAGGCGGCGGCTGCTGTACTGCGTGCTTGCGTTGCTGCTTTTCTTTGGCGTGGCCTTTTATTTCGCCAAGCCGATCTTCGGATTCCTGGTCCATCCGCTGGCAGACGCGGGTCAGGACCGATTGATCTTCACCCAGATTTTCGAGGCGTTCTTCGTCAAGGTGAAGGTCGCGTTCTTTGCCGCGATGATGCTGTCCTTTCCGATCATCGCCAACCAGCTGTGGCAGTTCGTGGCCCCGGGGCTCTACCGCAGCGAGAAGCGGGCGCTGCTGCCGTTCCTGCTCGCGACACCTGTCCTCTTCACCGCCGGCGCCGCCTTGGCCTATTATTTCGCGATCCCGGTCGCGCTCAACTTTCTGCTGGGGCTGGAGGGCGACCTGGGGGGCGGCGTGCGCCAGGAGGCATTGCCGTCGGTCGGCAATTATCTCGACTTCGTGATGCAGTTTCTGTTCGCCTTCGGCGTCTCGTTCCTGCTGCCGGTGCTGCTGATGCTGCTGGAACGGGCGGGCGTGGTGACACGCAAGCAACTGGTCAGCGCGCGGCGCTATGCGATCGTTGCGGCGTTCGGGATTTCGGCGGTGCTGACGCCGCCGGATATCGGTTCGCAGTTCCTGCTCGCGGTGCCGATGGTGCTGCTTTACGAGCTTGCGCTGATCGGCATCTGGCTGACGGAACGTCGGCGGGCGGCCAACAGCGGTGCCGGCGAAGACAGCGACGCCGCGCCGGCTTGAGTTGGCCGGAGCGCTGCAGGGCTTGGCACCCGTGCCACGCTCCGGCCTGGTATCCGGTTACTTGCTG